>JAAZGD010000059.1 GCA_012511395.1 Clostridiales bacterium | reverse complement strand
CATCTACCCTTTGAATATTAAAGGCTGTCATATCAGCTACAGTCCCTTTAACCAGTCTTTGAAACTCTCTGCTTTTTTCCACAAGGTTATATCCCAATTCCATGATTACAAGAATTGTTATATGCATGCCGTTACTTCCCGGCTTGGTTATTACCTTAGTTACCCTTGCCACAGCTTCCGCTTCTTCTGCTAGGATGTTTATAATATCAAAGATTGCGCTCTCCTCAATGAAAAAGTCCCCCAGATAGCTGTAGGTAGGCCTTACTACAGACTTTTCCATAAAGCTTCTTCCTGTGCCGATCTTTTTGAATATTCTTAAGGGGTCAAGGAAGTATCCTGAAAAGTCCTTTTTCAGCTGAAATGTGGGGACAGGAATAACGTGCTTTCCCAGCTCGTGGCGCTGTTTGTTGGCCACTTGCCTTTCTTTATCTGTTGTAATGCTCTCAATATATATGGTTTCGGAAATGGGCGGCAGCAGCAGGCGTTTTCTGATCTTTTCCACCATTTTATCGGAAGTGCCGATAATGAGTATTCTGTTGGGCTTCACTTCATTCAGCTTGCCCACCACCTGGTTCTTATGGTCTTCCTCTGAAAACAATGCAGTTTTTATGGCACCTACTACTGTTCCCTGTCTTTTCGCCGACTTTCCCGCTAAAATACCGTTGCCATAAATAAAAAGACCGTCATCGATTATGGCTTCGATGTCTTTGTCTCTGCAAAGGTTCATAGCCTGATAACTCTTGCCTGTACCGCTTTTCCCCACAAGGGCATATACTTCCATGTATACTTTTCTCTCTACTTTACAATATATATTGCAGGTGATATAATTTCATCGTTCAATATTTGAGCTATGCCAAAAGGAGGATAACAAATGAGCTATAAGATCAACGATACCTGTATAGCATGCGGTGCTTGTGAGCCTGAGTGTCCCACAGAAGCAATATCTGAAGGAGATCCAATTTACGTAATCGATGCAGAAAAATGTATCGACTGTGGAGCATGTGCAGATGTCTGCCCCACTGACTCCTGTGTGCCGGAAGACTAAAACCAGTTGAAACATATTAAACGTGGTTTACACTAGTTATAAGCCGTTTTTGTTATAAAAACGGCTTTTTCTTTTACTATGATTTTGAAATATGGTTTATGTGGTAGGCAAGCTCATGAAGGCTGTCTGAAAGATGAACATTTTCAAGAGCTATTCTGTCCGGCACCTCAAGATCAATAGGCGCAAAATTCCATATTCCTTTTACTCCTCCAAAGGCCATCTTATCGGCTATTTCCTGAGCCGCTTCTTTTTGAGTGCAGATGACGCCAATATCTATATCGTGGTCCTCTATATAGGCCACCAGATCTTCCACATCTGAAACTTCAAAACCTCCTATTGTTGTACCGATTTTTTCTTTGCTGTTATCAAACATCCCCCTAATAACAAATCCAACTTTCCCAAAGGTATAGTTTGCGATGGCACTTCCCAGTTTGCCTGATCCCACTATTACCATGGTATGTTGCTTATCAAGGCCTAGAATGGCACTGATTTCATTTAACAGTCCCTCCACATTGTAGCCGTAACCTTGTTGCCCAAAACCACCAAAATTATTTAAATCCTGTCTTATTTGGGACGGTGTATAACCTATCAAAT
>JAAZGD010000058.1 GCA_012511395.1 Clostridiales bacterium | reverse complement strand
TCTTGTACCCATGGTAATACCGAACATTCTGGCAGGGAATATAAGCATCCGGTTTGGAGCAAAAGGCTCATCACTTGGACTGGTTACAGCTTGTGCTGCAGGAACTCACAGCATAGGTGAGGCCTATAGACAGATTAAACACGGCTACTTAAAAGCAGTAATCGCAGGCGGTTCTGAAGCTGCCTTTGCACCGGCATGTTTCTCCGGCTTTGCCAACATGACTGCCATTTCCACTAAAAAGGATAAAAACAGGTGCTCTATTCCCTTAGACAAGGAAAAGGACGGATTCGTAATGGGAGAAGGTTCCGGCATGGTGATTTTAGAGGAGCTGAATCACGCCTTAAACAGGAATGCTAAAATTTATGCAGAGATTATAGGGTATGGCTCAACCTGCGACGCATATCATCTTACTTCTCCTTCACCTGACGGAGAAGGTGCAGCTAAAGCCATGGCAAATGCCATAAAAGAAGCCGGCATTAAAAATGAAGATGTGGATTACATAAACGCCCACGGTACAGGAACTCCCTACAACGATTTATTTGAAACCATATCGATTAAAACTGTTTTTGGAAACCATACTGAAATACCTGTAAGCTCCACTAAAAGCATGACAGGCCATTTACTTGGAGCAGCAGGGGCAATTGAAGCCATAGTCTGTGTAAAGGCCATAAATGAAAGCTTCATACCTGCTACAATCAATTATATGGTGAAGGACCCTGATCTTGATTTGGATTACGTTCCAAACGAAGGAAGGAACCAACCTGTTACAATAGCCATGTCAAACTCTTTGGGGTTTGGAGGCCATAACGGTTCATTGATTATTAAAGAATTTAAGGAGTAATAATGTGTTGAATAAGGAAGATATTAAAAAGATAATTCCTCACAGAGAACCCTTCCTCTTAATAGATGAAGTTGTAACCATGATACCGGGTAAAAGCATTACAGCCCTTAAGTATGTTGATGAAAAGGAATACTACTTTGAAGGTCATTTCCCCCAAGAAAAAGTAATGCCGGGAGTCTTAATCATTGAAGCACTGGCACAAGCAGGGGCTGTGGCCATTCTTTCAATGGAGGAACACAAAGGTAAAATCGCTTACTTTGGAGGAATTAAAGAAGCCAAATTCAGGAAAAAGGCAGTGCCGGGAGATGTGCTGACTTTAAACCTTGAAATCACCAGGCTTAGAAGCAGAATAGGAACAGGAAAAGGCGTCGCTCTGAGAGGAGAAGATGTTATTTGTGAATGTGAGATACTTTTTGCAATTGGAGATAAGGAAGAAGATTAAATGGATTATATGGACACCATTAACCAAAGCCTGGTAAAGCTTTTCAATGTAGTTTTAAAGCAGGAGGAAAAGGCCTTGAAGGAATCCACCTTCAGGAACCTTTCCATGTCTGAAATTCATACTCTGGAAGCTATTTCCTTATCGGGACAAAACACCATGTCCTCTGTGGCAAAGGATTTAAGTATAACTGTGTCAACACTGACTACAGCCATAGACAAGCTTGTAGCCAAAGGCTATGTGGACAGGTTTAGAATCAATGAAGACAGAAGAATAGTAAAGGTGACATTGACTGAGAAAGGAAAACAGGCCTTAAAGGAACATGAAGCCTTTCATATAGCCATGGTAAGCGAAGCTTTGGCTATGTTGTCCTTGGAAGAAAAAAAATTGTTCTCGGATACCCTTGAAAGCCTCTTAAGCTTCTTTTTGTTTAAGGAGTTAAAGGATACCAATGAAGTTTACGAAGTTAAGTACGGCCCTCTTTATATAAAAGACTTAAAGGTACCTAAACCTGTCTTTCAAGGCGGAATGGGAGTAGGGTATTCATTGAAGAATTTGGCCGTTTCTGTTTCCAAGGAAGGCGGCGCGGGAACTATAAGCTCCATGGAAATAGGCTATAGAGAAAATGATTACGAAATTAATCCTTTAGAGGCTAATTTACGGGCACTTGAAAGGGAAATTAAGGGAGCTTTAAGGGAAGTTAAGGATGTAAATGACAGAGGGCCTGTGGGCGTCAATATTATATCTACAGTTAAAGGATATGAAGCATATGTAAGGACTGCTATTTCAGCAGGGGCAGAGTTCATTGTTGTGTCAGGAGGCCTTCCCGTGTCATTGCCTGCAATAGTAAAGGACAGCCATATTAAGCTTATTCCTTTAGTGTCATCTCTTAGAGCCATGCAGTTAATATTAAAGTACTGGGAGAAGAAGCACAACAGATTGCCTGATGCCTTCATCTATGAAGGACCCTTCCAAGGCGGTCATCTTGGTATTTCAAAGGAACGTTTACCTCAGGAAGTATTTAAGTTCTATAAAACCATCTCAGCTATGAGAAATGAATTAAACAAATATCCTGATATTAAACTTATAGTATCGGGAGGCATTATGAATAAAGAGGAGATGGACAAGGTTATGGCATTGGGAGCTCATTTTATTCAAATGGGCACAAGGCTTGTGGCTGCTAAAGAGTGTGATATTAACGACAAAATCAAAAAAGCCTATGAGGCTTGTGAGGATAAGGACATCAAGGTTATTGACACACCTCTTGGGATGCCTGCAAGGGTATTAAATAATAAATTCATTGAAGGATTAAGTGAAAATAAAAAGGAGGCATTCACTTGCAATCACTGTCTTTCCAACTGTTTGGGAGAAGAGAGCTTGTACTGTATAAAGGATAAACTTCTTCTTGCAGCCAAGGGAGATACAGATAATTCATTGATCTATATAGGAGCAAAGGGCGGAAAAATCGGAGAGACAAAAAGCGTTTCCATAATCTTCAAAGAGCTGTTTTCGTCTTAGTCTCTTTGACTGTAATGGTAAAATATGGTATGAATGAAAGGGGCAAAAGCGATGAATTTCATTCATATCGGAATATATTCTAAAGAAGAGGATTATCCTGAGCTGTTAGCTGTTAAGCTTTCCAGGGCTTATCCTCGTTTTATTTTCACCATACTAAATGATGAACAGCTAAAGGACTACAGGATAAGAGAAAAGCTGGACATTCTCTTAATTGACGGCCTAAAGGAGCAGTTAAAGGGTAAATACATAGGCCTTGTGAGGCAGGAAAGCGAGATAGTTATAGATGAAGAGGGGCTGGAGTTTAAGCTTTTAAAATACGGCCATACAGGTAAGCTGGCAGGTCAGATTCTATACCTTTATTCGCTGATTACAGGCGCTCCCAATGTGTTAATTAAGGACAGAAGCTCAAGGCGCATTATAGTTACAAGCCTTAAAGGAGGTTCAGGCGCTACAACTGTCTGCACTGTTTTAGGCGGTTTTCTAAGCAGTTTAAGGGGTTTTAAGGTGCTTTACCTATCTTTATCAGACTATCTTCACTTTGAAGAGGACAAACAGGTGATGAATTTAGACAGATTTCTTTGTCATTATGCTCTGAACAAGGAAAGTGCCACCCAGGTTATGTCTTATTTATTAAAAGATGAAAAGGACATGTATCGCTTTAATACAGCCTTAGGCCTTAATCCTCTGGCAGCAATGGACAAACAGGAATTATCCTCATTTTTAGATCATGTTGAAAGCTACAGCGATTTTGATTACATGCTCATAGACTTAGGCTCAAAAGCAGGTCTTATAGACAATGAACTTCTCAATAATCTTCATAAAATCCTCTTAATAGTGAAGGAAGGTCATAATGAGGGCACTAAAAGAGTAATAGATCAAATAAACGGGAAGCTGCCTTTAGATCATAGTGATAAAATAATGGTTTTAGGCAACTTAATGGCTTATTCAGAGTTTTTAAAGCTTAATTTAGAAGTCCCATCCCTGTTTATTGAAGAAAACAATCCTCATAGAGAGGAAGATCTTCTTCTTTCGGGGGATTTCTATAAGAACATGAAAATTCTCATGAAGGACTTAACATAGAATTTACAATTAATTAACAGTAAACATGTTGTAGATATACTCATAAATCTGGACAATGAGTGTATGAATCAGAATTTTGTAATTATAATAACATTATTGGGAGGCCTTTCAGTATTTATCTACGGGATGATTATGATGAGCGGTGGCCTTCAAAAGGTGGCAGGAGAAAGAATGAAAAGTTTCCTAGCCATCTTTACAAGAAACCGGGTAATTGGAGCCCTTGCTGGAGCCATGGTAACAGTAGTTCTTCAGTCAAGTTCTGCAACTACAGTAATGGTAGTAGGTTTTGTAAGTGCAGGTTTAATAAAGCTTCCACAGGCAATTAGCGTTATCTTAGGTGCAAATATTGGTACCACGGTTACGGCACAGCTGATTGCTTTTAAAGTTGGAGACTTTGCTTGGATCTTCGTGGCATTGGGCTTCATCCTGTACTTCTTTGTAAAAAGAGAAAATATCAAGAATGTTGGGGAAAGCATATTTGCCTTTGGCCTTCTATTTGTAGGCATTAATACTATGGGCAACGCCATGGCGCCATTATCCCAAAGTGAAGGCTTTTCACAGCTCATATTAAATGTATCTGACATCCCGGCTTTAGGAGTGGCTGTTGGTGCGGGCTTAACAGTTGTCGTGCAAGCTAGTGCCGCTGTAATCGCCGTGCTTCAAAAACTTGCATCCACTATGGGGCCTGATGGAGTAAACACGTTAATTGGTTTAGAGGGCGCAATACCGGTACTGTTTGGTACAAATATCGGAACTACCATAACTGCCATATTGGCTTCCTTTGGAGCCTCTGTTAATGCAAAAAGAGCGGCTCTTGCCCACGTACTGTTTAATCTGTCAGGCACTATAGCCTTTATGTTCTTTATACCGCTATACACAAAAGCCGTTTTATTTATATCTCCTATAGGAACAGAGATTGAGGTAATTTCAAGACAGATTGCCAACGCCCACTTTCTGTTTATCTTTATAGCCACCTTGCTGTGGCTGCCCTTTGTAGGAGTATTGGTAAAGGTAGTTACCAAGCTCATACCGGGAGAGGATCAGGTTAAACCAAGCAATGAGCCTGTAGTTCTTGATCACAAAGTCATCAACACTCCGTTGTTCGCTTTGCATCTTGCAGCTAAGGTAATCCTTAGAATCGCTGACTTCGTATGTGAGATGATCAAGCAGGCAAGGCAAAT
>JAAZGD010000006.1 GCA_012511395.1 Clostridiales bacterium | reverse complement strand
GTATCAAGCACCCCAATATTGTGATGGTTCAACTGGAGTCAATTTCGGATCCTATGTGGTTTAAAAACATAACCCTTTCAAAGGACCCCATTCCATACTTCAGAAGCCTTCAGGAAAAGTATTCAAGCGGTATTTTAAAGGTGCCTTCAGTAGGTGCAGGAACAGCGAATACGGAATTTGAGGTTCTTACAGGAATCAGCGTCAGAAGCTTTGGACCCGGTGAATATCCCTATAAATCAATTCTGCTTAAAACTACGGTGGAAACGGTGGCCTATGATTTAAAGGGCATAGGATACAGCGCTCACGCCATTCATAATCACAGAGGAGCCTTTTACGGAAGAAATCTTGTATACCCCAATATGGGCTTTGACACCTTTACAAGCCTGGAATACATGAACAATGTGGTGAAGACGCCTAGAAACTGGGCAAGGGATTCTGTACTTACTGAGTATATAATGGATGCTATGAAGAAGACTGAGAAAGAAGATTTCGTCTTCACAGTTTCCGTGGAGGGCCATGGGGCATATCCTAATATTCAAGTACTGCAGGAGCCCTATGTGGAGGTGACGGATGCACCTTCAGAGGAGCTTAAGTGGCAATATGAGTATTATGTCAACCTTCTTAACAGCATGGACAATTTTATAAAAGAGCTTACATCTGCTCTTTCTCAATACAACGAAAAAGTTATTCTTGTTTTGTACGGCGATCATCTGCCGGCCATTGATTTCACCGAAGAGGATCTGTTGTCAGGGGACATGTATGAAACACCTTATGTTATATGGAGCAATTACTATTTGCCTAAGGAAGAGAAAACTCTTTATGCTTATCAATTGGCAGCTGAAACCTTCATTACGGCAAATATTCCTTAAGGGACCATGATTAAATACGATCAGTACCATGAAAATGAACCTCTCTATCTTGATAATATGGAGCTTTTGGCATACGATATGCTTTACGGCAAGAGGTTTCTGTATGACAGGGAAAGCCCCTTTGAGAGGACAGATATGAAGATGGGCATTAATCCCATCAAGGTTAACGAGGTTGTTGTAATCGGAGGGAGCTACTTTATTAAGGGTGAAAACTTTACTCCCTTCAGTAAAATTTCCATCGACGGTAATATTTTGGAAACCATATATTTAGGGCCTTCTGTGTTAGGCTTGCTTAAGGAAATAAATCCTGATGATGTGGCAAGGATGAAGGTGAGCCAGGTGGAGAAAAATAGAGAAGTCTTAAGCACTACAGAGTAAAAGCGAAAGGAAGTAAGATGGCTTTTTCAGAGAAAATTTATGGCCTTTTAGGCAGAAATTTATCTCACAGCTTTTCAAAGGAAATCCATGAAAAACTGGGGGCATATAATTTTTTCATGTGGGAAAGAGAGCCTGAGGATATTCCTTCTTTCTTTGAGAAAAGAGAGTTTGACGGCCTGATGATTACGATTCCCTATAAAGAGAGAGTTTTAGAGTATCTGGATTCCATGTCACCTGAGGTTAAGGCTTTAAGCTGCTGCAACCTTATTCTTAAGGATGAGGGCAGGCTGAAAGGTTTTAACACTGATGTGTATGGCTTTAAGTATATGGTGAAAACGGCCGGCATAAGCATTGAGGATGAAAAGGTTTTGGTGCTGGGAGACGGAGCCACCTCAAGGACTGTTATTCATTGTCTGAAGGAGGAAAACCCTAAAGAAATTTTACAGGCCAAAAGGAAGGGACCCTTTGCTGTGAAAGACAACGTTAAAGGCCTCACCTATGAAGATGATTTTAAGGATGCTGCCATAGTGATCAACACAACGCCTGTGGGTATGTTCCCAAAAACAGGAGAAGCCCTTGTAGATTTGTCACAATTCCCTAAGGCGGAGGGTGTCCTGGATGTAATATATAATCCTCTATACTCAAAGCTTCTTCTTGATGCAAAGGATAGAGGTATAAAATTTTCAAACGGCCTTCCCATGTTAATAGCCCAGGCCATGGAGGCGGGAGAGATTTTTCTTAATGGGAAGATGCCTGAAGGCAGGACCAAAGAGGAATGGATTGAAAGGATTCTAAAGGAGGAACAATCAAGGCTTAAGAATTTTGTATTCATAGGGATGCCGGGATCAGGGAAAACTTCCATAGGAAAGAAAACGGCAAGGGACCTTGACAAGGTCTTTGTGGACACAGATGAGCTTATTGAAGAAGCCTTAGGAAAATCCTGTGAAGATATAATCAGGGAAAAGGGAGAGGAATTCTTCAGGGCTCAGGAGCTTGTGGCAGCAAAAGCAGCAGGAGAAAAGACAGGACAGGTTATTTCTACGGGAGGCGGTATGGTTCTTCAGGAAAAGGCCATGGATTATTTAAGACAGAACTCAGAGGTTGTATATATTAAAAGGCCCTTGGAAAAGCTTGATATGAAGGGGAGACCTTTATCGGAAAATATGGATGTTCTTAGGAAGCTTTATGAATTAAGAAAACCCTTGTATGAGAGGTATGCAGAAACTGTCTATGATAACAGTGAGGATTATTAATGATGGAAGAGCGGATAATCATTGAAAGAGGAAGTCTTAACAGGCTTGGTTCTTACCTTAAGGAATACAATCCGAAAAAGGTGGGAATCGTAACGGACTCCAATGTGGGAAGGTTGTATTTAGCAGGGGCAGTGAAGGCCCTTGAAGAAAACGGGTTTTCAGTGTTTACCCATGTTATAGAGCCCGGAGACTTATCGAAAAATATAGATAATTATAATTTAATACTGTGTGAGTTATCAAAGGAGGGCTTTACGAGAAAGGATATTCTCATAGCCCTTGGAGGAGGCGTAACAGGTGACTTGACAGGCTTTGTTGCAGGATGCTTTATGAGAGGAATACCCTATGTCCAAGTGCCCACTACTCTTTTAAGCATGGTGGATTCTTCCATAGGCGGTAAAACGGGAATTAATCTTAAAACAGGGAAGAATCTTGCAGGCCTGTTTCACTTTCCTCTATTTACTCTCATGGACCCTTCAGTCCTTAAAACTCTTCCCGAGAACACATACAGGGAAGGACTTTCAGAAGTTGTGAAGTACGGTATCATCAAAGAGCATGAGATGCTTAAGCTGGTTAAGGATTATAAAGAGAAGGAAGATGAGATTATAAAAAGGTCTGCTTCCATAAAAACCTTAATTGTGAGCCGGGATGCATTTGAAAAAGATGAAAGAATGCTTTTAAACTTTGGGCATACGGTTGGCCATGCCCTTGAAGCCTTGTCAGGATATTCAATATCTCATGGAGATTCTGTGGCTTTGGGAATGGTTATTGAAGCAGAAGGCCTTTACAATCTTGGCCTTACAGACTATAATGCAGGACCGCTTATCAGAGATACTCTGAGAACCTTGGGCTTTTCACTAAAGACCGACACCTTAGACAAAAAAAGCCTTTATAAATTTATAGAAAGCGATAAAAAGAGAGCCGGGGATGGAATAACCCTTATAGTTCCCCAAAGCCCGGGAGTCTGCCGCCTTGAAAAGGTAACCATGGACACTGTAAAAAAGCTGTTGGTATAAAACTGATTCCGTTTGAAATAATAAAGGCGGTGTGTTAATATATTTAAGTCTGACGAAAAATTTATGAAGGCTGCATTAAAGGAAGCAAAAAAAGCCTATAAAAAGGGTGAAGTCCCCGTAGGCTGTGTAATTGTAAAAAATGGTAAAATCATTGCAAAGGGCCATAATAAGAAAGAGGGAAGAAGAGATCCTTTAGCTCATGCAGAAATGATTGCCATTAGGAAAGCTTCAAAAAGACTGTCTTCCTGGCGGCTTTTGGATACGGTGCTCTATGTTACTTTGGAGCCCTGCACCATGTGTGCAGGCGGTATAATAAGTTCAAGAATACCAAGGGTGGTTTTTGGTATAAGGGATGAAAAGGCAGGTGCCTTAGGCTCAACAGTATCCCTTCTTGATAATAAAAGTCTTAACCATCATCCAAAGGTTACAGAAGGCGTTTTAAAGGAAGAATCGAAAACTCTTATGGAAGAGTTTTTTAAAGACATAAGAAAAAGAAAGACAAAGGAGCAACAAGTATGAAGAGAATCCTTATTCTCATTTCCATGTTATTGGTTTTGCTGATGGCCACAACTCAGGCGGCTTTCGGTACCCTGATATTGGAAAAGAGTTTTCCGAAGGACGGGGGAGACAATTATCAGGCTATGAACTTTGCGGTTAAGCTGTATTTCAACCAGGATATAAGCCTTGATAAAAATAAAGATGCCATTCATTTTTATGATGTGGATAACAACAAGGTAGACTTTACACTTGCTTACAGCGCAAAGGAAACGGGGCTGGCACTGGTTGCGGTAAATGGAGACCTTCAGCAGAATGCCAAGTATAGAGTGGTGGTGGATGAAACCTTTGAATCTGTAAACGGTGAACTTCTAAAGGCGCCTATAACCATACACTTTGCCACAAGGGATACATCAAAGGACATGACTGTGAACATGGTGCTTATGGGAGGTATGATGGCAGTAGTGCTGGTACTTTCCACCAGGTCCTTAAAGAAAAAAGAAGAGGAAGATAAAAAGGGCAAAAAAACTGACAGTAAGGTTAACCCATACAAAGTGGCTAAGGAAAAGGGTAAATCCGTTGAAGAGGTAGTGGCCAAAGATATAAAGGCCAAAGAGAGAGCCAAAGCGCAAAAGGCAAAACAGGAAGCGGAAAAAGAAAAAGCAAAGGCTGATCTTCTTAAAGGCAAGTATAAGGGCAGGCCGGAGGAAAGTGATCCCAACAGAAAGAAAGTAAGGGAAAGAAAGCCCATAAGTTTGGCAGGCAGCACTTATAAATCAGGCAAGAAGAAAATGTTCGAGGAAGAAAGAAAAAGAGAGGAAGCCAGAAGAAGGGCAGGCACTACAAATCCTAAAAAGAAAAAGGGTTCGGGTAAGAAAAGGTAAGTAAGCTTAATGGAGCGGAAGCAGGGATAACCGGCTTCCGCTTTATCAAAGGAGACAAAGGAACATGGAAAGAGAGGCTCTGTTCAGAGCTTATGGGAAAATCAATCTCTATCTAGATGTAACGGGACTTCTTAAAAACGGATATCACAAGGTGGAAATGGTTATGCAGGCAATAAGCCTTCATGATACCTTGGGTATTTCTATAGCTGAAGGAAAGGAAGCTGTAGAATTTAGATCCAGCCTTAAAAGTTTAGAAGGTGATGATGAAAACACTGTTCTTAAAGCTTTGAAAATCTTCAAGGAAGAGACAGGCTTCAGGGGGACAGTATCCATAGATTTGGAAAAAAGAATTCCTGTGGCGGGAGGCCTTGGAGGAGGAAGCTCTGACGGAGCTGCTCTTCTGCTTGCCATGGACCATCTTCTGGGCTCAAGGTTATCTTTGGACAAACTCTTATCTATGGCTGAGAAGGTGGGAATGGACACGCCTTTTCTAATGTTGACTCAGATTAAGAATTGGAACTTTCTCAGAAAAGAATTAAAAGAAGACGAAAGAGCCTCCTATTGTGCCCTTGCTACAGGGACAGGAACCAAGTTAAAGCCCTTATCAGGAATTGACAGCTTTGTAGTCACAGTAACTCCCGATATACAAGTAAGTACAGAAGAGATTTATAAGATGACAGACAGAGAGGGGATTAAAAACCATCCTTGTCTGGAGGGCTTTTTAAAGGGCTTAAAGGCAGGAAATCATTGTGAAATTAAAAATAATACAGGGAATGTTCTTGAATTCTTTGCGGCAAAGAAGTATCCTATAATCGTGTATACAAAAAACAAAATGGAAAGTTTAGGAGAACCTTTACTGGTTCTCATGTCAGGCTCAGGTGGAACAATATTCAGTCTTTATGAAGAAGAAAAGGATGCCCAAAATGCTTACGAGGAGATGATAAAGCATTACAAATGCACCAATCTGACAAGGACAATGATTTAATAACTTTTACTATAATATGTAAGGAGCAGATAGAAAGAAATGTTAAATATCGATATTAACAGTCATAAGCCTTTAAGAGAGATCGTTTATGAGGAATTGAAGAAATTAATTCTTACAGGGAAAATTTCACCGGGCACCAGAATGATGGAAGTGGAAATGGCTGAAGAGCTTGGGGTGTCCCGTACTCCTGTAAGAGAGGCTATCAGAAAACTTGAGAGAGAAGGCCTTGTAAATATTGAGCCGAGAAAAGGAGCTTATGCCGCCTCTATGACAAAGAGGGATATGGTGGATATCCTTGAAGTCCGTCAGACTATGGAGGGCTTGGCGGCACAGTTTGCGGCAGAGAGAATGACGAAGGAACAAATAGAGGACCTTCAAAAAGTCAGCGAAGACTTTAATAACGCTGTTAAGGCTGGCGATATGGGAGAGATGATAAGGCAGGATACCTTGTTTCATCACCTTATAGTGGAAGGCACAGGAAACAAATTGTTAAAGGAGATGGTGGAGCAGCTTCAGGAGTTGGTGCTGCGATTCAGATATTTATATTATGACGATTTCAGAAGAGCTGAAAAAATGCCTGATGAGCATAAGGAAATTCTTGAGGGCATTATAAAAAAGGATGGAATAAGAGCGCGGGATGCGGCAGACTATCATATTGACGGTTTGAAGCAGATAGTTATAAGTGAAGATATGGCGGGAAAATAGAAAGGGCTTTAAGCCCTTTCTTAATTTCTCTTTTCCTGTAATGTGAGGTTAAGCTTTTCCATTTTACCATCCCTTGCAATGGTTACAGTTATTTCTTCACCTATCTTAAGTTTGGAAAGTATTAAGGGTACATCATCATAGGAGTTTATTACAGCCCCCTCAATAAAGAGAATCCTGTCACCTGAAACAAAGCCGGCAGCCTTGGATTGAGCTGTGTCGGCAGACACCACATAAACGCCTAAAGCGGGGACTCCGTACCTGAGGGCATCCTCCTTTGTGGTGATATCAACAAGGGTTAAGCCCATTTGCACTCTGCCTTGAACGTACCCTACCTTCATTAAATCCTCCAACACAGGTTCTACTGAATTAATTGGAATGGCAAAGCCCAATCCCTCCACATTGGAGCCTCCGGATTTCGCCACCACTATGCCGATTAACTCGCCATACTGGTTAAAAAGGCCGCCTCCCGAGTTCCCCGGATTGATTGAAGCATCTGTCTGCAAAAGTAACATATGCTTTCCTGAAACTGTAACGCTTCTGTCAAGGGCACTTATTATGCCTGCCGTTGCAGTGCCTCCCAGTTCACCTAGAGGATTTCCAATGGCCACGGCCAAATCCCCCACCACAAGAGCAGAGCTGTCTCCCGAAACTGCCGTGGACAAACCTTGGGCATTTATTTTCAAGAGAGCCACATCTGTTTGCGGATCTGTAGCTATAAGGTCGGCAGAGTAACTTGTTCCCGTTTTTAAGGTTACGGTGATCTTTCTTGCTCCTTCAATAACATGGTTATTGGTAACTATATATCCATCATCTTTTATGATTACGCCGGAGCCTGCTCCTTGTGTAATATACTGGCCAAGCCAGATGTCGGTAGCTACCTGCTCTGTTCTTATTTCCACCACCGCCAAGGCATTTTTATTGACTATTTCCTGAATGGTCATCTCACTTCCTGTAGCATGCTCCAAATTTAAGCCTGACTTTGAAAATGAGGACGTGGCTCTGTCAGGTAAAAGATTGTTAAAAGTGTTCTGTAAAGACAAGTTATTGGAATTTGAGAAAGCAAGAAGCCCACCTAAAAATCCGGCAGTTAACGAAAAAAGTGAAAAAACAAAAATTATGAAGAAAATCAAAGCCTTGCTTAAGCCTTTCTTTTTTTCATCTTTTTGTCCTGCTGCATTTCTTTTGATTCCGGGGCCGTACTCGGAACCCCAAATCTTTATATCCTGTTCTTTCATCTATGTTTCCCCCTCGTTTGTCTTCTATATAATTAAGAAGGCTACTTTCATATATACCCTAAATACTGAGAAAGTATACTCTTGAAAAATGGTGATTTGGTGAAGTTTTAAAGGAAAAAATTTCTTAATGCCTAAGACGAAGGTGGCTAATTATGGTATAATCTAATGATATGTCAATCATCAAACAGGGGACATGAAAATGGAAAGGGAAATGTGGGAGAAAGAACTGAACAGGTGGCTTGAAAGTCCTTTGGTGGAAGAGAAAACCAAGGGGGAGCTTAGGGAGCTTTTGGGAAAAGGTGAGGAAGGAAACCTTATTCTAAAGGACATGTTCTACCATGAGCTTACCTTTGGCACAGGAGGTTTAAGAGGAAAGCTTGGCCCCGGTACCAACAGGATGAACATCCATACAGTTAAAAAGACAACCTTAGGTCTTTCCAATTACATAATAAATAATAACCTTGGAACAAGGGTGGCCATAAGCTACGATTCAAGGAATATGTCTAAAGAGTTTTCCGAAATTGCCAAAGAGGCATTAATGGATTCAGGGCTGGATGTTTACCTTTATGATACTCTTATGCCGGCACCTTCCTTAAGCTTTGCAGTGAGGTATCACAAGTGCGCCATGGGAATAATGATCACTGCAAGCCATAACCCAAAGGAGTATAACGGATATAAGGTGTACAATAATAGAGGCTGTCAGGTGACGGAGGAGGAAGCCTCTAAAATACTAAAAGAAATAAGTAAAACTGAATGGTTTTCTGAAAATAAAAACCACAGGAAATGCCGTCTCACCATGATGGGCCATGAGACGAAAAATGCTTATTATGACAGAGTATCTGAAGAAAGCACAGGGGTGATGTGCGACAACCTTTCCCTTGTCTATACTCCGTTAAACGGTACAGGTCTCGAGCCTGTTAAGGAGATGGCAAGGAGAAAAAAGGTCAGGGACTTTGTAATTGTAAACGAGCAGGATGCACCTGATGGGAATTTCCCTACCTGCCCCTATCCAAATCCGGAAAAGAAGGAAACCTTAAAACATGCAATAGAGCTGGCAGTTAAACAGAATATAGACTTGGTGCTGGCAACAGACCCCGACTGCGACAGAGTAGGAATTTCCGTAGCTCACAATGGCTCCTACATTCTTCCCACAGGCAATGAAACGGGCTTGCTTCTTTCAGATTACCTGTTATCAAAGGTTGAAGGTAAAACTGACAATCTGCTTTTAGTAAGAACTATCGTTACATCACCTCTTCTTGACTTAATAGCAAAAAACTATGGGGCAAGAGTTGAAAAAACGCTTACAGGATTTAAATATATTGGTGAGCTTATTGGAAAGCTGGAGGATGAAGGAAGAGAGAAGGAGTACTTGTTTGGCTTTGAAGAAAGCTACGGGTATTTGAAGGGCACTTACGTAAGGGACAAAGACGGCGTAAATGCAGCCATGCTGATAATGGAAATGGCTGCATATTATAAGGAAAAAGGCTTAACCCTTATAGACAGGCTTGAGTATCTTTATAAGACATACGGCTATTATAAAAACGGACTTTTAGACTATGAATTCCCCGGAATAAAAGGGATGGAGGAGATGAGAGCCCTTATGAGAGCTTTAAGGGAAAAGCCACTTGATGCGATTTCCGGTTTAAAGGTCATAGAAGTTTACGACTACATTAAGGGTGGGAAGCTTCCTCCTTCAGATGTTTTGGAATTTCTGCTGCCTTTTGAGAACAAGGTAATCATAAGGCCTTCCGGTACTGAGCCTAAATTAAAAATATATCTTTTTGGAAAAGGCGAAAGCGAAGAGGAAGCTGAGGACATACTTAAAAGAATGGAAGCTTTTTTCAATGAATACATTAAGGGAAGTGAAAAAAGATGAGCAAATTAAGGCTGGGTGTTATTTTCGGCGGCCGTTCTTCGGAGCACGAAATATCCTTGTTATCTGCGACAGCCATTATGAGAGAGGCTGAAAAAGCAGGAAAGTATGAAATAGTTCCCATAGGAATTACGAAAGAGGGCCAATGGAAAAGTTACACAGGTGATAGGGGCTTTTTAAAGGTTGACTGGGAAAAGGATGCACATCCCTTTAATGTGGGAGATCTAAAAGAAGTCGTGGATTTTGCTTTCCCCGTCCTTCATGGGCCTTACGGAGAAGATGGAACTATACAGGGACTTTTCGAAATGCTTAATATTCCTTATGCAGGATGTTCCACTTTATCATCATCAGTAGCCATGGACAAGGGAATTGCCAAGGATTTGTTTAGCGCAAAAAATATTCCTCAGGTAAAATATCTGGTGGTGGAAAAAGAAACATATAAGGGTAAAGACAAAGAGTTGTTTTTGGAAAAGCTGGGGTTGCCCCTCTTCGTAAAACCTGCTAACGGAGGCTCAAGCGTAGGTATTACCAAGGTTAAGAAAAAGTAAGATTTGGAAGATGCCATTGCCAATGCGTTTTTATACGATAGAAGGATACTCCTTGAAAGAGGTGTAAATGCAAGGGAAATAGAGGTCTCCGTAATAGGAAACAACTTAAGGGACTATGAGGTGTCTGCCATAGGAGAAATATTACCCGCTTCTGAGTTTTATGATTACAAAGCCAAATATGAATCGGAAGGCAGGTCCAAGCTGTTGATCCCTGCAGAACTAAAGAAAAACGAAGAGGAAGAGATTATAAGATTGGCTAAAGAAGGCTTTTCAGCCATCGACGGAGAAGGTTTCTCAAGGATAGACTTTTTTATTGACAAGGATTGGGGTAACATATATTTAAATGAGATTAACACGATTCCCGGATTTACTGAATTCAGTATGCTGCCCCTTCTGTGGAAGCAGAGAG
Source organism: Clostridiales bacterium (assembly GCA_012511395.1). Classification (GTDB taxonomy): domain Bacteria; phylum Bacillota; class Clostridia; order Peptostreptococcales; family Anaerovoracaceae; genus JAAZGD01. Next base: position 5,462 of record JAAZGD010000006.1, on the reverse strand, counting down.
GAGTGGAATTCCCGGAGTTAGTGATGAAAATAGTGGGGTATGGAAATGAAAGATATAGCATTAAAAATAGTTGGTCTACAGATTTTCACAAATGAAGAAGAGGATAAGATAGAGCTCTTTACAGAAGGCAAGCTGTACAGAAAGGGTAAGTCAACATTTCTGGAATACGATGAAAGTGAGTTTTCCGGATTGCCCGGATGTAAGACTCATCTTACTCTTACGGGGAATACTGTACTTATGCGAAGGATTGGGGATCCTGAGGATGAGACAGTTTTTGAATTTAAGAAGGGCAAAAAAACCATGGGAACCTATGAAACTCCTTTCGGCCCTATTGAGATGGAGGTTTTGACAAACAAGGTAACAAATAAACTTGGAAAAGAAGATAAAGGAACCATAGATATAGACTATCACGTCAGTCTGAGAGGCTTTTCTGAAAGTCATAATAGGCTGAAGATTGAAGTGATGTAGTACATTGGACAGGAGAAGAAAATGAGACAAAAGACAGTAAAAATAATTGCAATAATCGTAGCAATTGCCATGGTCTTAACATCCATAGCCTTTGTTTTTTTTGTGCCTTCTGCCTACGGGGCTACCGCCGAGGACAAAGAGCTCGTAAAATCACAAATGGAGATATTAGGAGAATACCTTCTCTTGATGGAAGAGAATTATAAAGACAAGGTTTTGATTGAAGATTTGATAAAGGGTGCATTTCAAGGCGCCACAAAGAGCCTTAATGACCCTTATTCCATTTACTTTGAAACGGAAAAGCAAGCCATTAATTATAAAAATACAGTTAATCAAACTTACGAGGGCGTGGGTATTACCATTTCAAAAAGCGGTGCTGATATTCTCGTAGTGGAGGAGAATCCTCTTGGACCTGCTGCAAAAGCAGGCGTTAAGCAAGGAGATAAAATACTGGCCATAGACGGTAAATCCATAAAGGAAAAAACCCTGGAAGAAATAGCTTCAATGCTGAGAGGGCCTAAGGGAACCCAGGTTACCTTAAATCTTCAAAGGGAAGGAAAGGGCTTTTCTATTACTGTAATAAGAGAAGAAATTAAAACCAAGTCAGTAACATACGAAATCCTAGAAGGAAATATAGGTTATATAAAAATTAGCGCCTTCAGTGAAGGAAGCTTTAATGATTTTAATTTTGCCAGGATAGCTCTGACAAACAGAGGGGCGGAAAAGTTGATTGTGGATGTGAGAGGAAACGGGGGAGGCCTTATTAACGAAGCCCTTCTTCTTGCCGACTACTTTATTGATGAAGGAGCCATTACACATTTTTACAGAAAAGGCGAGCCGGTGGAATCTTTTATGGCAAAGAAGAACCTTGTGGAGCCTTTACCGGCAGTGGTTTTAATAGACAGAAACAGTGCCAGCGCAACGGAGCTTTTTGCGGCAGCCCTAAAGGACAGCAAAACGGCAACCCTGGTAGGAGAGAAAACCTACGGTAAAGGTGTAATTCAAGTTCTAGGCAACCTTAAGGGCTCAGGAGGATACAAATTGTCTATACTGTATTTTGTCTCGCCTAAAAAGAATGGTGTAGATAAAGTAGGCGGCACCCCGGATATAGAAGTAAAAAATAGAATTTCCCAGGATATTCTCTCCTCAACAGATATGTTTCAGACCTTTGTCCCCATGAGTGAGGAAGTTAAGCCTGCCAAAGGTATGACAGGACTAAATGTCTACGGGGCTCAGCAAAGGCTTAAACTTTTAGGATATGATATTGAAGTTAACGGGAAAATGGATGAAAATACTGTGACTGTTGTTAAGAACTTCCAAAAACAGGAAAGCCTATGGCCTTATGGAGTGTTAGACTTTACCACTATGAAGAAGCTTGAGGAAAGGTAATACGACTCTGCTTACGGAATAGTCAGCAAGGATTACCAACTTGAAAAGGCATTGGATATATTAGCTCATTAGCCTTATGGAAAAGGAGAAGACAGGGACAATGAAGAAAATCGGCTTTGATAATGACTGCTACATGGAACAGCAGACCAAGTACATTCTTGACACAATAAACAATCACGGTTCAGGCAGATTGTATCTTGAGTTTGGAGGCAAGCTGGTTAACGACAAGCATGCCATGAGAGTGCTGCCCGGTTTTGACGAGAATGCTAAAATTAAACTGCTCCAAAGATTGAAGGAGAGAGCCGAAATAGTCTTATGTGTCTATGCGGGAGATATTACCACAAATAAAACAAGGCAGGACTTTGGTATTACTTATGACCTTGAAGTGTTACGTTTGATAGATACCTTCAGGCAGTATAATCTTCAAATACACGGAGTGGTTATAACAAGATATGAAGATTCCCCTGCGGTAAATGTTTTTATTAACAAGCTGAACAGAAGAGATATTAAGACCTACAAACACTACTTCACAAAGGGTTACCCCACAGATGTGGACACCATTGTTTCTGAAGAAGGATATGGACAGAATGCCTATAGAGAGGTGACAAAGCCTCTTGTGGTAGTTACAGGCCCCGGAGCAGGCTCGGGAAAGCTTGCCACCTGCCTATCTCAGCTTTACTTCGATCATAAAAGAGGTATAGATGCAAGGTATGCAAAATTTGAAACATTCCCCGTATGGAATCTTCCTTTAAGGCATCCTGTAAATGTGGCTTATGAGGCAGCCAGCGTAGATTTAAGGGATGTGATAATGATAGATAACTTTCATCTTGAGGCTTACGGCAAGATGGCAGTGAATTACAACAGGGACCTAGAAATCTTCCCCGTTTTAAAAAGAATTATTGAAAAAATCACCGGCAAAGAGTCTGAGTATAAATCGCCTACAGACATGGGAGTTAACAGGGTTGGCTTTTCCATTATAGATGATGAGGTCTGCAGAAGAGCTGCTGAGCAGGAAATAATCAGACGCTACATAATTTCAGAGTGCGACTATAAGAAGGGCAAAATATCCGAGGAAGCTCTAAAGAGATCAAAGCTACTTATGGACGATATGAGCTTAAAGGTTGAGGATAGAAGCGTAGTAAAGCCTGCAAGGGAATATATGGAATATAAAAGAAGCCTGGATCAGCGCTATGAAAACGTGGTGGTTATGGCCATGGAGCTTGAGTCAGGTGAAATAATAACGGGCAGAAGCTCAAGAAGAATGGTGGCGGCAGCAGCATGTGTTCTGAATGTAATAAAGAAGCTGTCAAATATCGGCGATGAAATTCCTCTTGTGTCTCCTCTCATACTTGAATCAATCCAAAAGCTTAAGACGGAAGCATTGAAGCAGGACAGAGGAAGCTTGAATCTGGAAGAAGTTTTAAGTGCTCTTGTAATCTCATCCCATACCAACCCCACCGCTGAGCTGGCAAGGGAGAAGTTGCCTGAAATAAGAGGCTTGAAGGCACACTGCACTGCAATACTAAGTGACAGGGATGAAGAGACATTAAGGGCTCTAGGCATAGATGTAACATCAGATCCTGAATATGTGACAACTAATCTTTATTATTCGTAAAAAGGAAGTCTTTTAATTTTGAAAAAATATAAACTGGTAGCCATAGGAAACAGCATTACAAACGGGTTCCCCTTTAGGAGAAGCCAAAGCTTCCCTTCAATTTTAAGGGAGCTTACAGGCTATGAAGTGATAAATAAAGGGAATAACGGTGAGACTACAGAACAGGTATTTTCAAGGTTTGAAAAGGATGTCATTAACCACAAGCCTGATTTTGTCACTATTCTTACCACAACAAACGATTTTATATACGACACCGCTTCTCCAGAAGAAGCTTTTTTATACTTACAAAAAATGATTGAGATAAGCATTGAGAACAACATTAGAGTAATTTTCTTATCGCCCCTTCTCACAGTGCCCTCTATGGCACAGGAAACATGGAAGACTGAAAACATTACTGACTATGAGAAGGTAAACAGGGAGCTTTTGGAGTTTTCGAACCTTACCATTAAATATATCGAGGAGCTTAATGATGAAAGGGCGAAATATCTTCACCTCCAAAAGGCCTTTAAGATATTTGAGGAGGAGACAGGACAGGAACAGGTCTATAGAGACGGGCTTCATCCTTCAATTCTGGGACAGGAATTTATTGCCCGTTATATTTATGATAATTTTCCCTTCAATGTATAGAATCGCTATGATATATTAAGTGTGTGTAATTTCTTTCAGGGAGGTGCTTTTATGAAAATTAAATATTTGTCTTTTTTCCTTGTTCTGATTCTTTTACTGACACTTTTTTCCGGCTGTTCAAAGTCAGAACCGAAGACCACGGAGGCTGTAATATTTCCCACCATGGGAGCTTACGGCTCTGTAATATTTAATGTGCCTGCAAACCTAATTGATACTATGGAATATACAGATGAAAATCCTGAAAAGGGCCCAAAAGGCTATTTGAATTTTGCTGATCAGGGGGGAGCTTATGTATTAAATATCTCAGATGATATTCAGAACCTTCTTTATGGAGGGTACAGCGGCAAATCTTCTCCTAATGTAATAGATAGAGTTGGGTGGGAAACTTATTTCACAAAATATTTAACTGATAAATATCAAAATCTTAAAGATCTTTCCTTTAAAGAAATTGAAGGAAAAGAAGGGGGCATTTTTGATAAGGGCTATGAGGCATCATTTTCTTATGAAGGGAATTCATATAGATATATATTCTGCATAGGTATAGACATTTATACTGTTTGGTTTATGAAGGATAAGGTTGACCAAGAAGGCCATACTAAGATGGTAATGTCCATAAGGACTTCAGAAGATCCTGAAGACATCTTAGGAAAGTATGAGAGCAAGGAATTTTCCGGAGATTTTGAAAAGGATGGGAAAAAGCTTTTAGTAGATATGCTGAGAGATTATATGGCTATGGATTTACCACTCCAAAGAGCCATTATGGGTTACACCATTAACAGCATGGTAGAGATAGGACCTCAAGGTGATGTTGCTTCTATTTTGGACAATAGGATACCTTTTGAGGACAGAGCTCCCTTTGATGTAATATTTCCTAATGTAAGAGTGTTTAAGGTGGACTACAGCTTGATTCCTTACAACAGAGATTGGTTCAATGATTTTTCCGGAGGCGGGTTTGATATCACAGAAGAGGGTTATAAACACTATAAAGCAAGATATGCTGTCTTTGTAGAAAACCCTTATGTGGACCACGAGGATTTAAGTAAATTTTACTTCTTAGGCTTTATCCATCCTTCAAATTTAGCAGAGCATGGTGTTGATTCAAGCGTCCTTTACATGGTTTCCTCCTGGTATGAGAATAACATAATCGCTTATGCAGAGGTATTACATAAAACACCCTTCGTGGGAGATGCTATGAAAGTGGGGAACCTTATAATGGCTTTACCTTTAAGAGAAGCCATAAATACAGAAGAAGGTACTTTTTCTAATAAAGCAATTATGATACAGACAGACCATGAGCCTTATGAAGTAACGGTTAACTACTACTTACAAGGAGAGTATCCTGATAATACTTTAAAGCTTGATAAAG
>JAAZGD010000057.1 GCA_012511395.1 Clostridiales bacterium | reverse complement strand
GCCCCTTTACATCTTCATGTTCAACCTCCGCATCGGACAAAGCTGAACCGCAGGTGGGACACCAGTTGATTATACGGTTTCCTCTGTAAATCAAACCCTTTTCATAGAGCCTTATAAAGAATTCCGTAACTGCAATATTGCAGCCCTCATCCATGGTAAACCGTTCCCTGTGCCAATCGCAGGAATCTCCCAGCCTTCTGCACTGCTGAGTAATTATTCCGCCATATTCCTCTTTCCACTGCCAGGCTCTTTTAAGGAATTCCTCTCTTCCTATATCCTGCTTTTCAAGGCCTTCTTCTCTAATCCTCTCCACCACCTTAACTTCTGTTGCAATGCTGGCATGGTCAGAGCCCGGCACCCAAAGGCTGGCAAATCCCTTAAGCCTTTTGTACCTTATAAGAACATCCTGCAGAGTTTGATCAAGAGCATGGCCCATATGGAGCTGCCCCGTTATATTGGGAGGGGGCATGCTTATGGTAAAGGGCTTTTTATCAGGATCCCTTTTCGTTGAGAAAACTCCGCTTTTCTCCCACATCTCATATATTCTATGTTCAAAGTCTTCAGGGCTATATGTTTTAGCCAAATTGTTTTGCATTATGTTATCCTCGTCTTCTGTTTATTCCTGTTTATCGCAAGGCTTGGACATAGCCTTGATAATCTCAACATCAGTTTCTCTCATTCCCTTACCGCCTACATCCCCTAAATTCCTTATGGTCTGTTCCACATCGCAGCTTACAATGCCGTCACCTTCGGAGAAAGTTTTTTCCATCTGTGTTAAGGTGTCTGCCATAATGGCAGCATCAAGGGCAGAGGCAATTTTTACCGCACATGAGGCCTTTGCCCCATCGCAGAATATACCGCTTACATTTGCTATGGTGGAGGTTATGGTAGCCGCTATTTCTTCATAGCCGCCCCCCTTTAAGAAGGTTATGGCAGCTCCTGCCCCGGAGGCTGCAGAAACTGCACCGCAGAAGGCGGAGAGCTTTCCTATATGCCTTTTAATATGTACAGATACAAGATTGCTGATGATTAAAGCTCTGTAAAGTTTTTCCTTTGATGCATTAAGCTCCTTAGCATATTCAACTACAGGAACAGTTACTGTAATGCCCTGGTTCCCCGAGCCCGAATTAATGATTACAGGCATAGGGCTTCCGCCCATTCTTGCATCAGCTCCTGCTGCCGCTTTTGCCTTCGCTCTTATTCTAATATCATCAGGATTTTCTTCCTTCAGCATTCTGCCTATTGCAGCTCCGTATTCCCTGTTCATCCCTTCATCGGAAATTTCAGTATTCAGTTTAATCTGTCTGTCCAACAAGGGAATTACAGCAGAAATATCACCTTCAGAAGCAAAGGCGACTATGTCTTTTACACTGAGACAGTCGTCTGCGGAGCCTGTATCCTGTTCCACCGTGGGCTCACTTTTAAAGATAATCTCTTCATCCTTCTTAATCAGCATTACATCAGTATGGCCTCCCTTAATTACAGCTGTTGCCCAGTGGCCATTTTTTTCTGCTGTAACCATTATATATAGCGGACCTTCATTCTCTTCCAATCTGGTTTCACAAAAATCTGTTTCCAAAAGTTCATTTGCTTTAATAATTTCCTGTTCTGAAAGCTTCTCAAGAATATCAAGCTCACCTCCCGAATCAGGAGCTACCACCCCAAGAATACAGGATGCCTTTAAACCCTTTAGACCCCCCGAATTAGGGATTACCACACCTTTCACATTTTTAACAATATTCCCCGATGTTGTCACAATCACTTTATCGGGGATATCTGAAAGGGCAGTTTTAGCTAAGTTAGCGGCATAAGCCACGGCGGCAGGTTCAGTACAGCCCATGGCCGGCACCAATTCCTGTTCCAATATTCTTATCATACAGTCATATTTTTCCATTTATTTTTCCCCTTATCTAATACTTATCTATTATACCAAGACAGGACTGTAAACAGTGAAGCAATAGCAAGCTTGCGGTTACTGAGCCTACGCCGCCGGGCACAGGAGTGATATTATCGACTATACTAAATGCTTCTTCATAGTTAACATCGCCTATAAGCTTATTTTCCTCTGTAACATTTATGCCCACATCTATAACTGTCTGGCCTTTTTCTAAAAACTCTCCTCCTATAGCTTCTCTCCTGCCTATTGCAACAATTACAATATCAGCATTTTTCGTGATTTCCTTAAGGTTTGAAGTTTTGCTGTGACATATTGTAACTGTAGCATCCTCTCTTAAAAGCATCATGGAAACAGGCTTTCCTATAACAAGACTCCTTCCTATTACAACCACTCTTTTTCCTTTGGGGGAAAGATTGTAAAAGGACAGAATTTCCATACATGCTCTGGCTGTGCAGGGCGGAAAATATGTTTTGTCAGCCCCGTAAAGGCCTGCCATACAGGAAGGTGTTATGCCGTCCACATCCTTTGAAGGTGCAAGATTTTCCGTAATGGCCTTTTCCGCTTCTTTATTTGCCATAGGTCTTAAGAGGAGAACGCCGTGAATACTCTTGTCGTTATTTATTTCAGATATTAAGTCCTTTGCTTTCTTGTCTGTCATGTTTTCATCAAGAAGCTTCACTTTTACAGTAATACCTGCTTTTTCTCCCATGGCAATTATTGATTTTTCATAAGCTAAGTCCTCTGGCTTCTCTCCCATACGCAAAACCGTAAGGCCCGCATTAACTCCTGCTTCCCTGCCTTTTAAAAGGATGTATTTAAGGATTTTATCTCTCACAGGAGCTCCTGATAGTCTCATTGCCATAGGAAAAACCTCCGTAGCACATTTTACCAAAAAAACAGTGCTAATTCAATGAAATCAACACTGTTTACCCTTTGAGCAAACCGGCGAATCCCCTTGCTTTATGCGCTAAAACAATCCTGTTATCTTTCCCTTGCTGTCAACATCAATACTTTCTGCTGCAGGTACCTTGGGAAGTCCCGGCAAAGTCATAATATCTCCCGTCAAAGCTACAATAAACCCTGCTCCGGCAGATACCTTCAGGTTTCTGATTGAAACTACGAAATCCTTGGGAGTCCCCCTAAGGGAAGGGTCATCTGAGAAGCTGTATTGAGTTTTTGCCATACATACAGGCAGCTTCGAATAGCCAAGAGCCGTTAATTGCTCCATCTGCTTTTGAGCGTTGGGAAGGAGAACCACATCCTTCGCTCTATACACCCTTGTGGCAATACTCTTTATTTTATCTAAAATGGCAGAATCTGTTTCATAGACAAAGTTCATCTTGCTCTCTGTCTCGCAAAGTCTTACTACTTCCTCCGCCAACTCCCTTCCACCTTCACCGCCCTTTTCCCATACTTCTGACAGAGCCACATTTACTGAAAGCTCATTACACTTTTCCCTGATTAAAGAGATCTCCTCCTCAGTATCCGTAGGAAATCTGTTGATTGCCACCACTGTAGGAAGACCGTAAACCCTGGTCACGTTTTCCACATGCTGTAACAGATTGGGAAGGCCCTTAGCCAGGGCCTCTGGGTTTTCTTTGGATAAATCCTCCTTCAAAACGCCTCCGTGGTGCTTAAGCGATCTTACGGAAGCCACTATTACAACACAGTTGGGGCGAAGGTCCGCAACTCTGCATTTAATGTCGATAAATTTTTCAGCTCCCAGGTCAGCCCCAAAGCCTGCTTCTGTAACTACATAATCTGAAAGCTTTAAAGCAGTTCTTGTAGCCATAATAGAATTACAGCCATGGGCAATATTTGCAAAGGGGCCTCCGTGAATAAAGGCAGGTGTATGCTCCAGAGTCTGAACCAGATTAGGTTTTAAAGCATCCTTCAACAATGCCGCTATGGCTCCTTGGGCCTTCAATTCACCTGCAGTTATAGGCTCATCCTTAAAGCTATAGCCCACAACAACCTTTGAAATCCTATCCTTTAAATCATCCATGTCCTTTGAAAGACACAGAATCGCCATGATCTCCGAGGCTACGGTAATATCAAAGTGGTCTTCTCTTGGAACCCCGTTGACTTTTCCTCCAAGGCCGTCTGTAATGTTCCTAAGCTGTCTGTCGTTCATATCCATGCATCTGTTCCAAGTGATCTTTCTCACATCGATTCCCAGAGCATTTCCCTGATATATATGATTATCCATTATGGCAGCAATAAGATTGTTTGCGGCGCCTACTGCATGAATATCTCCTGTGAAGTGGAGGTTAATATCCTCCATAGGTACTACTTGTGCATAGCCGCCGCCTGCGGCACCGCCTTTTACTCCAAAGACAGGGCCCAGAGAAGGCTCCCTTAAAGTCACAAAGGATTTCTTCCCGAGTTTTCGCAATCCGTCAGCCAGGCCCACTGTAGTAGTAGTCTTTCCTTCTCCTGCAGGTGTAGGAGTAATTGCAGTAACAAGGATAAGCTTTCCGTTCTTTTCCTTCTCCTTGTCCTTCAAAATACTGTAATCTATTTTCGCCTTGTATTTCCCGTAAGGTTCCAGGTATTTTTCATCAATACCCGCCTCCTTTGCCAGCTCGTAAATTTCCTTCATTTCATTTGCTTGCGCAATCTGGATATCGCTTTTTAAGCTCATATGTGTAAGCCCCCTTTAAATAGAATTTACCTCTTAATATACCATATTTAAGGCCATAAAATAAAGAAAGATTATTAATAATTTCTGCTTCCTATCTTTTTAATAAAGCTTCTTCTGTGAACGGGGCAGGGTCCCTTTTCCAAAAGGCAGTTACAGTGTTCCTTGGTGCCGTAGCCTTTATTTCTGTCAAAGCCATATCCCGGATATATGATATGATATGCCTCCATCATTCTGTCTCTTTCTACCTTTGCAACTATGGAAGCCGCCGCAATGCTTAAACATGTGGAATCCCCCTTTATGACGCTGTCCTGGGGAATTCCCAGGTTTTCCAAGGACATCCCGTCTATTAAAAGATACTCTATGGCTCCTCCTCTTTCCTGAAGCATAATATCGCAGGCGTTAATTGCATCTGTCATGGCTCTCTTTGTAGCCCTTAGAATATTTATCTCATCTATCTGTTCCGGCTCCACCCTTCCGATTCCAAAGGCCAATGCTTCCTTTCGAATAATCTCTGATAAAAACTGCCTCCTTTTTTCAGACAGTCTTTTGGAATCATCAATTCCAAGCTCATAAAAGTCTCTGGGCAACACCACGCAACACGCTAAGACGGGGCCTGCAAGCGGCCCTCTTCCCACTTCATCTACACCTGCAATATACTTAAGGCCTTCATATTCCAGCTGACGCTCCATTAAAACCAGCTGCTTGAATCTTTCCTCTTCCTTCTCTTTTCTTGTCATCTATTCCTCCAAGGGTTCCAAAGTAATTCTGCCCAGCTTTCCTTTTCTGAATTCATCAAGAACTGTCCTTGCCGTTCTTTCGTAATCCACACCTTCTGCTTTTCTTAAATAGCCTCTGTTTTTCGCTATAGCCTCCATGACTTCAAGAGGAGTCATATTCTCCGTTTCGATTCTATATCTGTCCCATAGAACTTCAGGCTTTATCTTCATAAGTTCCTTAATAAGTTCCAGGGCAAGACTTTCCGTATCAAGGATTTCATCTTTAATGGAGCCTAAGAACCCAAGGGCAAGGCCTGTTTTTCTATGGGTAAACTTGGGCCAAAGAATCCCCGGCGTATCTAAAAGCTCCATGCCGTTATCCATTAAAAGCCACTGTTTTCCCTTTGTAACACCGGGTCTGTTTCCTGTGGCGGTGCCCTTTCTTTTAACCAGCCTGTTGATCAATGAGGATTTCCCCACGTTGGGAATGCCTACAACCATTATACGAAAAGGCCTTTTTACCGGTTTGTCCTTATTCTTTAAATCCCGTAAACCTTCCATCCTTTTATAAAGAGCGGGGAAACCTTCGCCTGAAAGGCTGTTTACGGCAACAGCCGAAATTCCCTGTTCCCTGTAGCTCCTTAACCATTTTTTCGTCTCTTTAGGATCTGAAAGATCAGCTTTATTAAAAACAGTAATCCTGGGTTTATGCAGAACAACGGAATCTATAACAGGGTTTTTTGAAGAGACAGGAATCCTTGCATCTATTACCTCCAGCACCAAGTCCACCTTCTTAAGGTGTCCTTCAATCAGCTCTCTTGTTTTTTTCATATGGCCCGGATACCAATTAATGTTGTTCATAATCCCTACTCACAAGTAAACGGTATTAAAAAGGACCCAAGGGGTCCTTTAAAGCTTGTCTGTTTTTCTAATCTACTGCTTTGATTTAATCCTTGCAGCTTTTCCTGTTCTTTCTCTCATATAGTTAAGTTTGGCCCTTCTTACATCGCCTCGTCTAACGACTTCAACCTTTTCAATCTTTGGAGAATGAAGGGGGAAGGTCTTTTCCACACCTACGCCTGATGAGATTCTTCTTACGGTAAAAGTTTCGCTGATACCGCCTGACTGCTTCTTTAATACGAAGCCTTCAAAAATCTGAGTTCTCTCTCTGGTGCCTTCTTTGATTTTAATATATACCTTAACAGTATCACCAACCCCGAATTTCGGCACTTCTTCTTTATAGTATTCTTTTCCTACTTCTCTTAAAATATCCATATTCGTATTCCTCCTCTCCCCCAAGACGTTCTTTAAGACTTATCTCTTAAGAGGACCGCCCGTAATAACCTTTATAGTTTAGCATAGCAGGATGTTCAATTCAATCTTTTTTTTATTCTTTTCCCTCATTCTTTTAGGCCCTGGGATGAGTGCTGTCATACACATCCTTTATTCTGCTTTTGCTTACAGTCAACAGCAGTTGAAGCCTTGCAGGGTCTTCATGGCCCAAAAGCTCCTGCAAAATTTTTAAGTCCGCTCCATTCTCCAGCATATGAACCGCAAAGGAGTTTCTCAATACTTGAGGAGTGATTTTATCTTCAAGGCCTGTCTTTTTGGCATAGCCTTTCACAATCTTCCATAAACCCTGCCTTGTCAGCCTTTTTCCCGCATAATTAAGGAAAAGCGGCGAATCCTTTTCAGCCTTTCCTTTTGCAATTTTCGGCCTTATATCATAAACGTATTCTTCCAAAGCAGCCTTTGCCGGCTTTCCGATGGGTACGATTCTGGCTTTGCCATGGTCGCCTCTCATGGTTATATAGCTCATTCTCATATTAATATCCGAAAGGTTGGCCTGGGCAAGCTCAGTCACCCTTATTCCTGTGGCATAAAGGATTTCAAGGATAGCTCTGTCTCTTATTCCAAAAAGAGAATTGTTAGGCAGCGCCATCAACTTCTCCACCTCGGGAACTGTTAAGTACTGAATCTCCTTCTCCTTTTGCTTTGGTACCTTAATGTGAACCAGAGGGTCTTCTTCAATCAGCTTTTTTAAAAGCCCATACTTGTAAAAGGCCCTTAAGGATGCAGTCTTCCTATTTACAGTGCTTCCCTCTCTGTTTTTCTCCTTTAAATAAAGCAGATACCCTGTAATGTGAATATTCTTTGCTTTAACAAGACTTGATACATCCTTTTCCAGAAGCCATGCTTCAAACTGCTTCAGGTCCCTTATATATGCATCCACCGTATTTTTTGATTTATTAAGCTCTTTCTCCAGATGCTCCCGGAAGTCGGCAAGATGCTTATCCATTTTTCTTTATCCCCATTTTATCTGCTGCCAGCATTATTATAAGAGCTGTTTTTGCATCCTTTATCTCACCCTTTACTGTCATCTCATAAAGTCTTTCCAAGGGTACAAGCTCCAAATCAATATCTTCATTTTCATCAGGGGTAGCTTCCCCTTTAATTAAGTCTGTGCATAAAAATAGATGGAGTTTCTCCTCAGTGTAACCGCAGCTTGCATAGTAACTTCCCATATATTCCATAGTCTTCGCTTTATAGCCTGTTTCTTCCTCAAGCTCTCTTAAAGCAGCCTTCCTTATTTCTTCACCTGCTTCCAGCTTTCCTGCAGGTGCTTCAAATACAATTTCCTCCACAGCCTTTCTAAACTGCCTTATCATTACCATATCAAGGTCCGAGGTGACAGCGGCCATCACCACTCCCCCTCTATGTTCAACAATTTCTCTTATGGAGGTGTTGCCCTTTACACAGACTACTTCATCTATTCGTAAGTTAAGAATTTTGCCTTCATATATTCTCTTTGATTTAATTGTCTTCTCTATAAATGCCATCTACGGCTCCTTCATTTTTTATTTTCCGTCATTGCCTTGGACTTTTCCACCGCCGCTTGGAAAGCTTCCTTTACCTTATCCTTAAAGCCGTTGTTTAAAAGAGTGTCCACTGCTTCTATGGTAGTCCCTCCTTTTGAACATACATTTAAACATAACTGTTTTGGCTCAAGTCCTGTCTCCAGCACCATCTTTGCCGCACCCAGGACTCCTTGGGCCGCAAATATCTGGGCGTCCTCTATGTCCATTCCGTTATTTACAGCGGCCTCCATAAGGGCTTCTATATAAAGGTATGTGTATGCAGGTGCACTTGCCGACACGCCTATAACACAGTGGAGCAAATCCTCTGTTACCTCTCTCACCTTCCCTATGCTTTCAAATATTTTCACAGGCAAATCCAGGTCCGCCCTTGAAACCGCCTTGTTATAGCAGACCGCGCTCATTCCTTCCCCCACCATAGCAGGAGTGTTTGGCATCACTCTTATGATTTTTGAAAAAGGAGGCAGAAAGCCTTCCAGATATTCAAGGGATATACCTGCAGCTATAGATATGAGGATTTTCCCTGCAGATATGCTCTCCGCCACTAAAGGCATAACTTCAGAAAAACCATCAGGCTTGATTCCAAGAATGATTATGTCACTTTTTTCTACAAGCTCCTTAACATCATCTGTAGTTTTTATAAGGAGCAAATCCTCCCAGCTCTTTCTTTTAGCCTTATCTTTTTCGCAGACCATCATATCGCTTTTGTCAAAGTGGCCTGACTGAATGGTGCCCTTTAATATGGCACCTCCCATATTGCCTGCTCCTATAAATCCCAGAACCATATATATCTCCTCCTTTACCTTGGGAAAAACACCGTTCCCTTTGCTTCTCCCGAAATAGCATCCTTTAAGATGTTTTGCTTTTTCCCATTCAGGAGAATCATGGAAGCTCCATATTCATTCACTCTTCTGGCTGCTTCGATTTTCGTCAGTATTCCGCCTGTGCCAAAGTCGCTTTTCCCAAAAACATCAATTTCCTGAAGTAACCCGTCTATATCCCAAACCTCCTCAATAAAGTTGGCATCACCGTTTTTCTTTGGATCCTTGTCATAGACCCCGTCTATATCTGATAGGACTATAAGAAGATCTGCGTTCCAAAGGTTGGCAGTTAAAGCGCTTAAGGTGTCGTTATCGCCTATCTTTATTTCCTCCACACAAACGCTGTCATTTTCATTTACTATGGGAACTACACCTTCATCTACCAACGTAAACAAAGCATTTCTCATATTTAAGGTCCTATATCTATCCTGAAAATCCTCCCGCGTCAAAAGGATCTGGGCTACATGAACACCGTGGGCCATGAAGGCCTCCTTATACCCCAGCATCAACTCCACCTGGCCGATTGCGCATAAAGCCTGCTTGTAGCTTATGTCATCTCTTCTGGTCCATTTATTAATGGCTCCCACGCCGCATATGCCGGCTCCTGAAGATACGATCACTACCTGCTTGCCCATCTTTATAAATTCCATGGTCTGGTCCACAAGATTTTTTAAATTTTCGCTGTTAACAACGCCTTTATCGTCTGACAGAACGTTACTCCCCACCTTAAGGACTATTTTTCTGCTCTCCTTAATCAATTCCCTGATGGCTTCCATTGTCCCTTTACACACCTTTCCATTTCTATTTAATATGCTGCTTTACATAATATTTTCCAAATGTAATACTATCATAAATTCTTATGGTTACACAATAGAGTATTGGCTCCTTCAACAGATGTTTTTGGAATTATGATTTTAGTACGAACTTGCGGTATGCTTTCCATAATTTTGTTTACAAAATCCTTACTTTTCCTTGTTTCTCTTTCTTCCCCTTCCAATCGCCTAATATTATTGCTCTATTTCTTGCATTATCCACCTTAAGTAAATATAATTTATATGTGGTTATCCCCCTGATAACCTCTTTAATCTCTAATCCCAATACCCCTTTTGAACAGAATAGGTCGTTTGTAACGGCCTATTTTGTTTTATACTCCTCTTAATGCTATAATTCCTCTATGGAAACCGTGATTAATACTACAAACTACAATTTAACTTCTCCTTCCTGCCTTAAACCATATTTTAATGGCTTAAAAGTAGGTTTCTTTGATCTGGAAACTACAGGTCTTAATTCCCTTTGGGATAAAATTGTACTGGGAGGCCTCTTAGCCTTTAATGAAGAGGGGAAGGGAGAAATGTTCCAGTTCTTTTTGGATAAGCCTGAAAAGGAAGAGCTTCTCCTTATAAGCCTTTCGGAAAAGCTTCAGGAACTTGATGCCCTAGTTACATATAACGGTGCATCCTTTGATCTGCCTTTTCTGGTTAAAAGAATGAGAAAGTACAACCTTAAAGCTCCTCTCTTCCCTTTCCATCTTGACCTTTACAGGCTTATTAAGTCTCATTCCCCTCATGCCCTTGCCATGGCCAACCTTAAGCAAAAGACGGTGGAACGATATTTTGGTTTATCAAATTTAAGGAAGGATGAAATATCAGGAGAAGAAAGCATCAAGATGTACGAGGAATATTTAAAAACCAAAAGTAGAAGCCTTAAGGACCTAATCCTTTTACATAACCTTGATGACCTTTCCCAGCTTTCCCTGCTCTTTCAAAAGGAAGATATCTTTAATGTTCATGAAGGTTTTTTCTATAGTGGCTTTCCCATAAACGGCAGGCTCTATGTGGAAAAGATGGATTTGAAAAGGGACAACCTTACAGCAAAAGGTACTCAGTTCAGAGAGCCTGTAAACTACTATTCGTTTTCTGACGGGGAAAACAAAATTGGCGGAGCCTTCAGCAGAGATTCCTCCCTTTTTGAAATCTCTGTTCCTTTGTATAATAAAGACAGCACTATATTTGCAGATCTTAAAGGCTTAGGCCTTAATGAAAGTAAATTTATAAATCAGGAAGGATTTTTAATATTGAGAGATGAAAACAAAGACAACCACGAAGGAGCAAACCTTCTAATAAAAGAAATCTTAATTAAATTACAGGAGGACATGAGATGACGGATGATAAAAGAGCAGTAGAGGTAAAGGAATCAAGCCTTGTACTTGCCGCAGTTTCTATTGTAGAAAGAAACAATTGCTTGAAAGCTCTTTCTTCCTTGCTTAAAGAAAATAAAGATGAAATTTTTAAGGCAAACCACAAGGATTTGGAAAAAGGAGTTAAGGAAGGCCTTGACCAGCCTCTTTTAGATCGGCTGAAGTTTGATGAGGAAAAACTTCTGGAGGTGGTTTCCGGAATTGAGGATTTAATCCTCATGGAGGATCCCTTAAACAAGTCTCTCTTAAAAAGGGAGCTGTCAGAAGACTTGATATTGGAAAAGCTGACATGCCCCATTGGAGTCATCGGTGTAATATTCGAATCAAGGCCTGATGCTCTGGTTCAAATATCTGCTCTCTGCATAAAAAGCGGAAACGCAGTTATTTTAAAGGGTGGCAGTGAAGCCCTTAATACAAATAAAGCCTTATTTCAGATTATTAAAGAAGCAGGTAAAAGTACAGGCTTCCCCGAAAACTTCATTCTTCTTCTTGAAACGAGAGAAGATACCTTGACTCTCCTTTCCTGGGACCGCTATGTAGACTTAATAATTCCAAGAGGCAGCAACGAATTTGTCAGATATATAAAGGATAATTCCAGAATACCTGTTATGGGTCACGCTGATGGAGTATGTCATATCTATGTGGACGAAAGAGCGGATTTGGAAAAGGCTTTAAACATTATTTGGGATTCAAAAACAGATTATGTGGCAGCTTGTAATGCTGTTGAAACTCTTTTGGTTCACAAAAATATTGCCGAAATTTTTCTTCCCATGGTTTTCAAGAAATTAAAGGACGATGTAAAAATGAAGGGCTGTGAAAATACCGGAAAAATAATTAATGTACCTTTGCTTAAAGATGAAGATTACCACACTGAATACCTTGACTACAAGCTTTCCATAAAGGTGGTAGATTCCTTAAACTCAGCCGTTGACCATATAAATAAATACGGCTCCCACCATACTGATGCCATAATTACAGAGGATGAAAATTCAGCAAAAAGCTTTTTCAACAAGGTGGACTCTGCAGGTGTATATCACAACTGCTCCACCAGATTTGCAGACGGTTACAGATACGGCTTTGGTGCAGAGGTAGGTATCTCCACAGGCAAGCTTCATGCAAGAGGCCCAGTGGGACTTGAAGGCCTGTTGACCTACAAGTATATTTTAAGAGGAAAGGGCCATACTTTAGCTGACTTTAAAAAAGGAGAAAGAGCATTCTCCTTTAAGGACCTTTAATTAATCTTTCCTGAAGTTGCAAGAGGATAGTTTTCTTCTTCAAAAATATGTGTCTCTTTAAGTTGCTCAGTTGAAATATTAAAGTAGTTATATCTTGTTTTCCCCGGCCTGTCAGGCACAGGGTCATCCCATGTTACATCTACCATATGCCAGTTATCCGAAAGGTAAACCATATTCCACATATGGCCTCCTCCATCCTTTACTGTTCCTATTACCGTAAGAGAAGGCACACCAATTTTCATCATAAATAAATCAAAGAGCTCCGCATAAGCAGAGCATACTCCCTTCTGGTTTTGCAAAAGCCCGGCAAAGGATCTGCTTATATTTTTCCCGTCATTTTCCTTAACCTTGGTATCGTACTCATAAGTCTTTACCATATAGTCGTGAACAGCCCTTTCCTTTTGATAAAGGCTCATTGAGTCCATAGTAATGTTTTCTAAAATATGGTCAATGGTGGAATCAAGAATCAGTATTTCAGAAGTGATTTCCCCTTCTAGTTTATTATTTATATATGCAGAAAGGGTAAGGTATCTGTTATATGCTACCTCCATCTCAACAAGTCCTATTTTCTCATAATATCTGCATGTTATACCTTCAATGCCTCTAAAGTAATAGGGAAGGCCCAAGCTCATAAAGTGGTCGTAAAGTCCCTTATCCATTCTTAAAGAGACTTTGTTTCTCCCTGTTTCTTTTGTTCCTTCTAAAACACTGTAAATCTCCTCCAAGGTGTTAGTTCTCATGCCAAAAGTATATTTAAGAGGTCTTTCTCTATCCATTGAAAGAAACCAGGAGTCCAGCATTCTCGCACCTATGGTCAAGGCTTGTTCTTTCGTAACTAAAAGAAGGGGTCCGAAGGTATTATCTCCCATTCCTTCCACCATGCCTTTTTTCGCCATAAAGTAAACCGCTTCTTTTGCATAGGAGCTTATATATTTGTCATCTTTAAAAAGACTACTCCCCCTGTTATCAACTGGTTTTTCTGATACCTTTAAATAGATTCTAGTTAACATGGTGGCAGCCTGTTCCCTTGTAAGACTGGCCTCAGGATCAAACATGTCTTCTCCCACTCCATTAACTATTCCTATGGAAAAAGCTTTGCCCACTTCCTCATCACTTATATCTAAAAAAGGTTCATAGGAAAGCTCCTTAATCTTTTCTCCCGACAAGGTCTCATAAATGTTAACTGCAAGATAAGTGAATTCCTTCCTTGTGGCAGCTTCTCTCATATCAAGGTCCTCATATATTTTGGGCATAACATCATAACCTATGGATCTTTTTATGCCCCCTTCTGCCCAAGGTGAAAATCCTAAAGGCATCAAGGCACCCCATGATATAGATGAAGAAGAAATCACTAAAATAAGAGCTATTAAAACAGCAACTACTTTACTTAGCCTTGTCACTTAAAAGCTCCTCCTGACTTCTAAGATAAGGTATTCTTTGTAATGCGTTTGTAGGACATACTTTTAAGCAGTCCCCGCACCTTATGCAGTCCATAGAGTTGGGAGTCAAATATACAGGTATATCAAACTTGCAAACTTCCTGACACTTCTTACACTCTATGCAAGTATCCTTATTTACATTGAATCTATAAAAAGACACTTTATTAAAACAGCCGTAAATAGCTCCTAAAGGACATATGTATCTGCAAAAAGGTCTGTAAATAATTATGGACAGAATAATTATTGCGATGAGTATAAAGGATTTCCATGCAAATAAAAATCCAATGGTCCCTCTTATACCTCCATTTAAAATTACAAGAGGCCATCCTGCCATAAAAGTCCCTGAAGGACAAACATACTTACAAAACCAAGGGTCTCCTACTCCAAAATCATTACTTACAAAAGCCGGTAGTAGAAACACGAAAACTAAAAGGAAGAAATACTTTAAATACTTTAAGTACTTATCAAATGGCACCTTCCTTATTTTCTTAGGAAATGGAATCTTATGTAATAAATCCTGAAACAACCCAAAGGGGCAAAGATATCCGCAG
The DNA here is from genome assembly GCA_012511395.1 of Clostridiales bacterium. Taxonomy (GTDB): domain Bacteria; phylum Bacillota; class Clostridia; order Peptostreptococcales; family Anaerovoracaceae; genus JAAZGD01. The sequence continues at coordinate 30,394 of JAAZGD010000057.1, read as the reverse complement.
ACAAAACGGCCGAAAAAAGCACCGAAAGCCAGAAAGAATCCAATGAGATAAAAAGGAACCGTATAACCTCTTGCACCTGCCACTGCCTGGAAAGAGCCGATTGGACATGACCCTAAAGCACCTGGGCAGGAATAGCAATTAAGCCCCTGAAGGCAAAGAGCTTTACCATTTCCCTGGTAAATGCTTCCCGCTAAAAACCCTTTATAGTAGCTGTTTGTAATAGCTGTAAAAGCTCCTTGAATGATATGCCTCTTCATTTAGCCTATACCTATACATTCCAAACAAATGTGGATGGCTTTCGTTAAAACCACAAAGACTTCTCCTCTAAATACTCCTATGGCAATAAAGAGGAGGCCTACTAAAAGCAGAAGTAATGCTTTTACTCTATAGTCTTTCCTTTTTTTAGATGTACTCATTTATTAATTCTTCCCACTGTTCAAGGCTGTGACCACCGTAAAGAATTTTCGTAATTACATTGCCTTCACTGTCTACAATAAAGGAAGCCGGTATTGCGCTTATGTTTCTTACAACAGAGGAAATAATATTCTTTGAAGCTAATATATGGGTAAAGTCTGCTCCGGTCCTCTGTGTAATATCCATGGCTGTAACTAAACCCTCAGCCTTAGGAGATAAGTCCTTATTCTGAATATCTATTACTATACCTATAACATTTACACCTTTATCCTCATACTTCTCATGAAGTGAAGCAAGTACAGGCATAGCCTTAATACATGGGCTGCAATAAGTGCCCCACACATCTACTATGGTTATTTCGTAATTATTAAAAATTCCCGAATCTACGGGATTTCCATAAAGATCAAGAGTTGAAATGTTTTCCAACCCTCGTGAGGATCCAGATTCAGAAGGCATTGAAATTTCATTAATCCATTCGATATCAGGGTTTTTATTTTCATCCTCTTTCTCATTTTGTACAGGCTCACCTTTGCAGGAAGCAAGTGTGAAAAGAAGGACTGCTATAAGTGCTATAGCTGAAAGCTTTTTAATCATATCTATTTCCCCTTATGACTTTTAATATTTTTATGATTATACCACAAAGGAAGACTCTTCTCACATTTTATAAAGCTCCCACCTATACTCTTCTATTATATATTTCAGCTCATACCTTTTAATTTCTTCTCCTATGATGCTTTGGCACTTATACACAAAGGAGCGGATCCCTGCAATTTTCTGTTCATCTACCTCAAGAATTTTATCCACATATACAGTTTCTCTTTCTCCGGGGACCGTCACGTACTTAAACTTATAAGGAGTAGGTATTTTCCCTTTATGAAAGAACACTAAAGCATCTATGGGCTCTGCTAAGATTTTCATATTTCATATCCTCCCATCATAATATATTCCATATCCCCCACCCCTCCTACTAAAGGCTTATGACAGCTATTTGCAAACCTTGCCCTTATTATGCTTTCTCTACCGTATCTTTTTCTTACAGCATCTAAGGTTTCATTAAGCCTGTCCTCTTTTTCCTCCGTCTTTTCCCATATGCTTATTTGGCCCTTCTTCTTTTTTACAAGGTCTCCTATAGACACACCAAGCTGCCTTAAAGGCTGGCCTTTCCATGCTTCCTCCATGAGAATAATGGCATTTTCATATATTCTTGAGGTGGAGGCTGTATAATAGGGAAGCCTACGCTGATGGCTTAAAGAAAGAAACCCTTCTGTTTTAAACCACACGGAAATAAGATCCCCTTCCATCCCAAGCTTTCGCACCCTTATGCCCACCTGCTCTGAAAGTCCTAAAAGGTGGGCCCTTACATCAGAAAAGGCCGTTACATCATAGGAGGTGGTCAAGCTGTTTCCCACACTTTTATGAAGGCTGAAGCAATTTTCTGAAACTCCTGTTTCATCTATACCGTTTGCATATCTATAGACCAGCTCCCCATGGCTTTTTAACAAAAGCCTGAGCCATCTCTTATCGGCTGAAGCAAGATCTCCTATGGTATTTATTCCAACGCCTTTCAACTTCCTTTCCGTAGCTCTTCCCACCATAAAGAGATCCCCCACAGGAAGAGGCCACATCTTTTCCTCCATCTCCTCCTTAAACAGCGTATGAACCATATCCGGCTTTTTTAGCTCCGATGCCATTTTTGCCAAAAGCTTGTTTGTGGAAACCCCCACATTTACTGTAAACCCCAGCTCCTTCTTAATCCTTTCCTTAATGGCGAAGGCCGCTTTAACGCTTTCTTCCCTTCTTCCCTCCCATTTTAAAAAGCACTCATCTATGCTGTATCTTTCCACAAAGGAGCTGTATTGCCTTAAAATTTCAACCATGCTGTCTGAGGCCAGAACATACAGACCGTAGTCAGGAGGATATACTAAAAGATGGGGACACCTGCTTCTTGCTTCAAAGAGGGTTTCTCCCGTTTTAACTCCCATTTTCTTTGCAGGAATAGATTTAGCCAGCACTATGCCATGCCTGTTTTTCTCAGAGCCTCCTATTACTGAAGGCACCAGGCGTAAATCAACCGCTCCTCCCTTCTCAAGAAGAGCCGCAGCCGTCCAGCTTAAGTATGCAGAGTTTGCGTCTACGTGAAGTATCATTTCTTTTTCCTCCTTGAAGGTGCCATCATTATATCGAACATATGTTCGTTTTGCAAGGCCAAAAATGTCCCCCTCAAAGGAATTTCTCTTTTTTCAAGTATTTGACATATGTCATCTATGTTGTATAATTACTGTATAACCAGAAGCAAAAGGAGAAAAAACATGAAAATTGCTATTCCCGTAACGGACAAAACTGATGAAAGCAAGGTAAGCTCCAACTTTGGCAGAGCCCCTTATTTTCTCATCTTTGATTCAAAGACAAATACAAAGAACTACATTTTAAATGATTCTGTGAACAGCCCCTCCGGCGCAGGAGTAAGGCGGCACAGATTCTTGCAAATGCCCGTGCAGATGTTCTTATTACACCTCGCTTGGGAGAAAATGCATCTCTTGTAATAAGAGAGGCCGGTATTAAGATTTATGAAACATCCTCCTTACTTATAGAAGAAACTTTAAAGGCTTTTGAAGAAGGAAAGCTTTCCCTTCTTACAAGGACTCATGAAGGCCTTCGTCACGGCAGGTAAATCATATGAGGATTGCTGTATTAAGTGGTAAAGGAGGAACGGGTAAAACCTTTCTCAGCGTGAATATAGCAAGTGCTGCAAAGGAAGCAGTCTATGTGGACTGCGATGTGGAGGAGCCAAACGGCAGAATATACTTTAAGCCTCATATAATATCTGCAGAAACTGTTACTCAACCTCTTCCCCAAGTAGACCAAAGTAAATGCAACGGCTGTGAAAAATGCGTAGACTTCTGCAAGTTTAACGCCTTGGCCTATACAGGTGACAAATTAATGGTCTTCCCCCAGCTTTGTCACTCCTGTGGCGGTTGTCTTTTAGTATGCCCCACCAAAGCTTTTACAGAAATTCCGAAAACATTAGGGCAGGTCTACTTGGGGGTTAAAGATAAAATCACTGTATTATCGGCAGAGATGAAAATAGGAGAAGCTTCGGGGACGAAGCTGGTTCAAAATCTCTTGGAAAATTCCAAAACATACAAGAGCTTTACCTTTATAGACTGTCCCCCCGGAACAGGCTGCCTCGTAACTGAAAGTATTAGGGATGCGGATTACGCAGTATTGGTGGCAGAGCCCACCTTGTTTGGCGCTCACAATTTAAAGCTGGTATACGATCTTGTTACCCTTTATGAAATCCCTTTTGGAATAATCATTAATAAATCCACGGGAGAGGAAAATCCTACCTTTGCTTTTTGCAGAGAAAACAATCTGCCCATAATCGCAGAAATTCCCTACGATAAAAAAATGGGAGAAGAAAACAGCAAGGGGAAAATTCTGGCAGAGGAAAACCCCAAGTGGGAAAAATTCTTCTCAAAACTGCTTAACACTATATACAGGGAGGCAAAAAGTGAAAAAACTGCTGGTTTTAAGCGGTAAAGGCGGCACCGGGAAAACAACGGTGGCCACAGCCTTAATAGAATTGTTTAATTGTCTGTCCTACGCAGACTGCGATGTGGATACACCTAATCTTCATTTAACTCTCAACCATAAAGAGGTTTATGATTTTAAGGATTATTACGGCCTGCCTAAGGCATACATAGACACAGACAAGTGCATCTCCTGTAATTTATGCTACGAGCACTGCCGCTTTGATGCCATAGAAATTATAATCGACACATACAGAGTAGATCCCATAAGCTGTGAAGGCTGCGGCGTCTGCCATTTTGTTTGTCCCCATGATGCAGTCTCAATCCTTCCAGAAAAATCAGGGGAGCTGATGCTTTATAAGGATGACGATAAAACCTTTTCCACCGCCCAACTGAAAATCGGAGCGGGAAACTCAGGCCTTCTCGTAACAAGCGTGAAAACCAGACTCTTTGAACAGGACTTGAAAGGCGATCTGGCTATTCTTGACGGATCCCCCGGAATCGGATGTCCTGTCATAGCTTCCCTTTCAGGAGTGGACCTTGCCTTAATCGTTACAGAGCCTTCTCTCACAGGCATAAGCGATATGAAAAGAATTTTAAAAACTGCAGAGGGTTTCAATGTTAAATGTTGTGTTATAATCAACAAGTACGATATAAACGAAGAGAACAGCAATCTGATCCGGGAGTATTTAAAAAATGAAAACATTCCCTTCCTGGGCCAAATTCCCTACGACACTGAAGCTGTCAATGCTGTGAACAAGGGAGTTTCCATTGTACACACAGCTACAAAGGCGGGCGACGCTCTAAGATCAATGTTCCCCGATATTAAAAACATGGTGCTCGAATAAGGAGGTGTCCTATGAAATTATCTGTTCTGATTGAAAATGAAAGTATGAGCCCTGAGTTCCACAAGGAGCATGGCCTTTCTCTATACATAGAGGCTTTAGGCAAAAACATTCTCTTTGATTTTGGGGCAAGCCCCAATTTTATAGAAAATGCGGAGAAGATGAAGGTACCTCTTAAGGACGTAGACTTCTGCGTGGTATCACACGGTCACTACGACCATACAGGCGGTATTAAAGCTTTCACAGAGCTTAACAAAAAAGCCAAAATATATATACGCCATGAAGGCTTTAGCGATTTTTATGCCCATGAAAATGACGGGCGGGTAGTCTATATCGGGGTGGACAAATCCTTCTTTGATTTACCTCAAATAGTTTTCCCTCCCCAGAGGATGGAGATTATGAAAGGGGTGGAGATTTTTTCAGGAGTAAAAGGTTCCCTTATGAATCCTCCGGGAAACTCTCAACTATTTATTGATAAAGACGGAGATCAGTCTTTAGATGATTTTGCTCATGAGCAGAGCATGATAATTACAGAAAATGATAAAACATACCTCTTCATAGGCTGTGCTCACAGCGGTATAGCAAATATTATGGAGCAGTACTATAAAGAAAGAAAAGCATACCCTGATTTCGTTTTAGGAGGCTTCCATCTTTTCAGAGAAGAAGGGGATCCCGATAATTCAGAGCTTGTAATAAGTCTTTCAGACTACTTAAAAGATAAGCCCTCAAAGTATTACACCTGCCACTGCACAGGATTGCCGGCTTATGAATTGTTAAAGGAACGCTTAAAAGATCAAATCGACTATCAATATACAGGTTTACAAATAAATTTATAGGAGGAACAATACATGAAAATCGCTGTAGCAAGTGATGGAAACAGAGTCACAGACCACTTTGGCCACTGTGAAAGCTTCCATATTTTCCAAGTATCAGACTGTGAGATAGAATCCTTTGAAACAGTACCAAACCCCGGCCACAAGCCCGGGTTCCTTCCCCTGTTTTTACATGAGCATGGAGTAAATGTAATAATCTCAGGAGGTATGGGGCAAGGAGCTATCGATATTTTTAATGAGAACAATATTGAAGTAGCCTTAGGTGCGAACGGTCTTGCGGAGGATGCTGTATTAGCGTACTTAAGAGGAGACCTTGAGGGAAAGGGCGGACCTTGTAAAGAGCATAATCATTAACACCAAGAAGTCTTTTTAAAAAAGCCCTTTTAGGGCTTTTTTTGTTTCATTTCCTCCTTTGGTGGAATAAATAGACATGTGGAGGATTTTGAAATGATAGAGATAAAAGATTTAAGTTTAACCTTAAAGGATTTGGAGGGGGAAAAGGAAATATTGAAAAATATTAACCTCTCCTTTCATAGGAAAAAGATATATGTAATTACAGGCCCAAACGGCGGTGGCAAGTCTTCTCTTGCTAAGGCCATAATGGGAATTTATAAGGCTACAAGTGGTCAGATCCTTTTAGACGGTGTGGACATAACCGATATGAAGATTAACGAAAGAGCTAATCTTGGTATAGGCTACGGCTTTCAACAGCCCCCTCGGTTTAAAGGCATAAAGGTCAGTCAGCTCCTTGATATGGCAGGAGGCGGCAAGGTGCAAAATCCTTGTGACCTTCTATATGACGTGGGCCTTTGTGCTCAAGACTATCTTGATAGGGAGCTTAATGCCACCTTCTCGGGAGGAGAGTTAAAGCGTGTGGAGATAGCCTCCATACTTGCCAAAGATCTTAAGGTGGCTATTTTCGATGAGACTGAAGCACGTATAGATTTATGGAGCTTTCAAAGGCTGTCTGAAACCTTTGAGAACATGAACCGGAACCATGACACCACTATTATCATCATCTCTCACCAGGACAGAATTATTAAGCTGGCAGATCAGGTAATAGTTTTAGAGGATGGTATGGTTTCTGATATTACTACGAAAGAAAAAATTCTTTCCGAAATAGAACTCATAGATACAGACTGCCGCTGCAGGCAGAACTGTGATAAAGGAGGGCGTGCAATTGCTGGATGTGACACATAAAACTCTTTTGGAAGAGGTGGCAAATATTCACGATATGCCAAAGGGTGCATATAACATAAGGAAAAACGGCGAAGGCGTATTAAGGAATACTACAGAGAACATTAACATCGTAACGAAGAAGGATAAGCCGGGTATTGATGTTATTATAAAACCCGGGACGAAAAATGAAAGCGTTCATATTCCTGTAATCCTTTCACAGTCCATGAATGACCTTGTCTACAATACCTTTTTGGTGGGGGAAGACTCTGATGTGGAAATAGTTGCAGGGTGCGGTATTCATAACGACTCGGAAGCTACATCCCAACACGACGGCATCCATGAGTTTTTCATAGAAAAAAATGCCAGAATGAAGTATGTGGAAAAACATTATGGCGAGGGCAAAGGCAGGGGGGAAAAGATTTTAAACCCCAAGACCATTATTCATATTAAAGAAAATGGTGTAGCTGAGCTGGAAATGATTCAAATAAGAGGCGTTGACAAAACTGTGAGAGATACAGATGTATATCTTGAGAAAAATGCAAAGCTCATAGTGACAGAAAGGCTGTTGACTGACGAAGCTCAGGAGGCTGAATCAAATGTGACGGTGGAGCTTAAAGGCAAAGACTCTACAGCCCAAATCATTTCCCGTTCTGTAGCCATGGGAAAATCAAAGCAGGTGTTCCACTTAAATTTAAGAGGCTATGAAGAGTCCCGTGGCCATATACAGTGTGATTCCATCATAATGGATGAAGCTGTAGTTTCTTCCGTACCTGAAATCACCGCTTACCATCAGGATGCTCAGCTGGTACATGAGGCTGCCTTAGGAAAGATAAACTCCGAGCAGCTCATTAAGCTGATGGCCCTGGGCCTTACAGAAGAAGAGGCAGAAGAGAAAATTTTGCAAGGTTTCCTGAGATAACAAAATAAAAAGACCACTCTGGTTCCATGGAAATCAAACCTTAAAAAAGGGAAGTATCTATGGTGATACTTCCCTTTTATTTCAATATATTCTCTTAAAAGCTTTAATTACTTTATTTGATCAGCGTATATATTTCTTCTAACGTTTTTCGTCCCGGACTTCTGGCTCCTTCTTCCTGAACCCCGAGAGCCATCATGGCCGCAAGGAAATAGTTCTCTTTGAAGAAAATCCCCTCATCCTGAGCCCATTTTTGGATTTCCTCTCCCGCATAATTGGCACTGGTGAGCCAGCACGTTCCATAGCCCATATCCACGGCTTTTAAGCTAAAGGTTTGAAGAAGGGCTCCTATTGATTGCATGCCGGGGTTACGATGGTAAAGCAGGTCATCCAATACTTCCCGGGGAGCGTTTATGAGCTCATATTCCCTATAGCCGGAAGGGTAATAGTTTTCGGCAAAAACCAGAAACAGCACAGGGGCACCTGTGGCAAAGAAGGTAAAGTTCTTCACAAACTTACGAAAACGTGCTGCCTTATCCCCGTCAACCTCGTCCATTTTACGGGCAATTCCTTCCTTCTTCTTCTCAATGATTTCCCCAATGGCTTTTTTGGCAGCTTCCTGCTTTATAGCCACAAAATACCAGTTTTGAATATTCTTTCCCGAAGGGGCAGTACCGGCCGCCTTGACCATTTCCTCAATATCCGAATCGGGAATATCCACATTTTTGAACTTGCGGATGCTTTGTCGTTGTTTTAATATTTGATCCAGTTCCATGTCGCTCTCCAGGTTGTTTTTAAATCAGCTGCATTCCTTCCAAAGGATTTCTTAAGGTTTAAGCCTGTTCCTCGAAAAGATTAAAAATTCTCATCTATGTATGAAGATGCTGCAAGGGCCGCCACCGTTCCGTCAGCCGCTGCTGTGGTCAATTGTCTTACAGTTTTTTCCCTGCAGTCTCCTGCCACAAATATTCCGGGCCTTGAAGTTTTGCAGTCTTCTTTAGCATCTATAAATCCGCCCTCTGTAAGCTTAACCAAATCCTTAAACAGGTCATTGTTTGGAATTTGACCTGCTAAAACGAAAATTCCGCTTACATCCAAAGATGTTTCACTTTCGTCTTTAACATTTTTAACTATGGCTCCCTTTAATGCTCCTTCCCCTTCAATTTTCGTTACTACATAAGGAGTCATCAAGGTTACATTATCCTTCTCTCTAAGCCTCTTTACTAAAGCCTCTTCTCCCCTGAAGGCATCCCGTCTGTGAATAAGGGTAACGTGATCACAGATTGAAGACAAGTATTCCGCTCCCAGAAGTGCAGTGTTTCCGCCTCCCACAACAGCCACCTTTTGGTTTCTGAAAAAGGCTCCGTCACATGTGGCACAATATGACACGCCATGACCTGCCATAGCCTTCTCTCCGTCTATATCCAGAGCTCTGTGTTTTACACCTGTTGCAATTACCACCGTCCTAGTTTCAAACTCACCTTGACCTGTAACTACAACGAAATGGTTGTCCTTCTCCTTTACTTCCGTAACCTCTGTAAACTCAACTGATACTCCAAGTGACAGGGCCTGCTCGTAGAGCTGTTCGGAAAAATCTGCGCCGCTGATGGATTGAATGGAAGGATAGTTTTCCACTCTTGGAGAATAGCTTATCTGTCCCCCAAGAACTCCTCCTTCAAGAACCAGCACATCCTTTCCTGCCCTTGCTCCGTACACGGCTGCCGTTAAACCTGCACAACCGCCTCCTATTATTGTGATGTCCTTCATTTAAAACCTCCGCCTTATTTCGCCTCTAAATATCTCTTTATATCGGAAGCATTGTTATATCTGTTCAGTTCTTCTCCCCTTACCACCACAAGGGTAGGTGCCATATTTACGTTTAAAAGCTTTGTCATCTCAAGATTATCCTCAGCATCTACCGCAGTATATTCCACTCCTGCAGTCTCAAGAAAGCCTTTTGCCATTTTACAGTTAGGGCAGGTCTTTGTGGTGAACAAGTATACTCCGTCTTCCATAATACCTCCGTAGGAAAAACCATTTCCTTTGGAAGCCAGATTACTCTTTACCCTTTCCCTCTCAGTTAAAACAGAGTTTTCCGGAATATAGAGCTTTCTCTCTTTATATTCCTGAGTTTTTCCTGCATTCCAGTTCTTTACAGGGCGATAGTAGCCTGTAATCCTGCTGTACACTTCTGTCTCTTCGTGGCAATCAGGGCACTCTTTATATTCTCCCGCCAGATAACCATGGTTTTTACATACTGAATAAGTAGGGCTCATGGTGTAGTAAGGCAGATGATAGTTTTCGGCTATCTTTCTTACAAGATTCATGGCAGAACTGTAGGAGGGCAGCTTCTCACCTAAGAAGGCATGGAATACTGTCCCTGAAGTATATAGAGTCTGAAGCCGGTCCTGAATATCAAGAGCTGAGAATATATCTTCTGTAAAGCTTACAGGAAGATGGGAACTGTTTGTGTAATAAGGAGTTCCCCCTTCTTCTGCCGCCGTAATAATTTCAGGATATCTTTCCTTATCGTGTTTAGCCAATCTATAGGTGGTTGATTCTGCAGGAGTTGCTTCCAGATTATAGAGGTCTCCGTACATTTCCTGATAATCAGAAAGGCGATCTCTCATATGATTTAAAACTTCCTTTGTAAACTCCTGAGCTTCCCCGTGGGCCATATCCTTCTTAATCCATGGTGCATTAAGGCAAGCTTCATTCATTCCCAAAAGCCCTATGGTTGAGAAGTGGTTTTCAAAATTCCCCAAGTATCTCTTGGTGTATGGATAGAGTCCCTCCTCAAGAAGTCTCGTTATAATATCTCTTTTCACCTTGAGAGAACGGGCGCTTATGTCCATCATCTTGTCCAGTTTTTTGAAGAATTCCTCTTTATCCTTTGATAAAAAGGCTATTCTTGGCATGTTAATGGTCACTACTCCTATGGAGCCTGTGCTTTCCCCTGATCCAAAGAAGCCTCCTGACTTCTTTCTCAGCTCTCTTAAGTCCAGTCTTAACCTACAGCACATGCTTCTTACATCGTTTGGCTCCATATCGCTGTTAATATAATTTGAAAAATATGGAGTGCCGTACTTTGCGGTCATTTCGAATAAGAGTTTATTGTTTTCAGTTTCAGACCAGTCAAAATCCTTTGTAATGGAATATGTGGGAATGGGATACTGGAATCCTCTTCCGTTGGCATCGCCTTCAATCATAACTTCTAAGAAGGCCTTGTTTACCATATCCATTTCTTCCTTACAGTCTTTATATTTAAAATCCATCTTTTTGCCGCCTACTATACATGGCAGCTCTGCCATATCGTTAGGCACGGTCCAGTCCAGTGTTATATTGGAAAAGGGAGCCTGAGTTCCCCATCTTGATGGTGTGTTGACGCCGTATACGAAGGACTCTATGCTCTTTTTTGTTTCGTCAAAGGTCAGGTTGTCCACCTTTACAAAAGGTGCAAGGTATGTATCAAAAGAAGAAAAAGCCTGGGCTCCTGCCCATTCATTTTGCATAATACCTAAAAAGTTAACCATCTGGTTGCACAAAGTAGCAAGATGACTTGCAGGAGATGAAGTTATTTTGCCGGGAATCCCGCCTAAGCCCTCTTCAATAAGCTGCTTTAAAGACCAGCCCGCGCAGTAGCCTGTCAGCATGGAAAGGTCATGAATGTGCAGGTCTGCATTTCTATGGGCTCTTGCTATCTCTTCATCATAAATCTCAGAGAGCCAATAGTTTGCGGTTATTGCTCCTGAGTTGCTTAAGATGAGGCCTCCTACCGAATAAGTAACTGTGGAATTTTCCTTTACCCTCCAGTCATTTAAATGAACGTAGTTATCCACAATCTCCTTGTAGTCAAGGATGGTGGATTTCATATTACGTATCTTTTCTCGCTGCTTACGATAAAGGATATAGCACTTTGCCACATCGGTATAACCGGCTTTAATGAGTACGCCTTCCACGCTGTCCTGAATGTCTTCAACGCCTATAAGGCCGTCTTTCACCTTTGGCTCATAGTCTGAGGTGACTTTCAACGCCAGAAAATCCACTATGTCCTGGTTATATTCCATGTTTTCAGCTTCAAAGGCCTGGGTAATCGCTTTACTTATTTTCGTTATATCAAAGTCAACTACTTTGCCGTCCCTTTTTTCTACTTTATACATGACTCCACCCATTTACCTTTCTTGACCTACTTTTATTCTCCCTTATGTGTGCCTACATAATATACCTTGCCAGTATCACAGTCAAGAGGTTTTACACAAGATATAGATAAATATTTTAATAACACAACAACATGTAGTGGTATTCTAAATTCCTCTGATTTCCACATATTCCATGGTTTTTCTTAAAATATCAGCAAACTTTTCCAAATCTTCCTTCTCATAAGGAGACAGCCCCGGCACTAAAACACCGTCTGAATCCTCAAAGTTCTGAATAAAATACCTTTTTCCACCCTTAATCCATTGGGCTATTTCATTAAAATCTTCTTCCTCATGAAAATCCCGCAGAACTGTAGTCCTGAATTCATAGTCTACAGGACCTCCCAGAAGATATTCCACCGTTTCTTCAATGGCTGTTAAAGGCACTATATCAAGCCCTGCTGTTTTACCATACTTTCCCCTTGAGTTCTTAATATCCATGGCCACATAATCTATGAGGCCCTTTTCCACCAGGCTCTTTAACCTTTCGGGATAGCTGCCGTTTGTATCAAGCTTTACTAAAAATCCCCTCTGCTTAATACCTTTAATGAAGTCTTCAAGGTCAGGCTGTACAAGAGGTTCTCCTCCTGAAATGCAAACACCGTCAAGCAAGCCCTTTCTTGAATCAAGGAACTTAAAAAATTCTTCTCCCTCCATCACAGGTTCTGCCGGAACTTCTCCTATAAGAAGTTTGTTATGACAGAAGGGACATTTAAAGTTACAGCCTCCTGTGAAAACTGTACAGGCCACCTTGTCAGGATAGTCAAGAAGCGTAACCTTTTGTATACCGTAAATATCCATTTCCCTACTCCTTTTTTCTATTTATCCTCAAGAAGGGTTTCCACTTCCTGCATCCTGCCCTTTGCCAGCTCTTCCGGGATATAGACCTGGCCACAGGAAGGACACCTGTATACAGGATGTCTGAAGGATCTCTTTAAGTAGGAGAAATCTGCTTCCAGAATCACCATCTCTACATTACATTTCTCACATATGATCGTCTCTTTTTCGTCCATCCCAAACCTCCTCCAGCTCTATTTTCATTCTATGGGAATAAGCGTTGTGAACCTTAAACTTATTTTCCGAAAGCTTTTCATATTCCACCCAATACGTCATATAGCCTATCTCTTTATACCCTGAAGAAGTGTTTTTCCCCTCATGTCGTATTTTTCTGCCTGTGCTTTCTAAGAAAACAATAGTTTCAATAATCTCTTCCTCCAGTATTCTCATACCGCTGATTTTTTCTTCCACTTCCTTTGACATTACAAGTTCTATATCCATTTTTTCTTCCTTCACTTCCTCTGCCCACTGCTTTTTCAGCACTGCTCTTTTAAGAGTTTCTCTGTTTCTTCTTCTTTCACTTTCTGTGGAAACCTTCATGGCAATTTCTTTTTCCGTTCCAAATACGAGGTCCAAAATATGAACTGCTTCCTTTTCTTTGTCCAGGAAAGCATCTCTGCAATTTACACAATAGGTTATATAGGGCAGATGGCTTAAGGAACTTCTCTTTTCCACTACGAAATCCTTAAATCCCGGGTTTGCGATGGAGGACTGGCCTCCAAAGCTGCAACACTTGGCCCCCTCTTCCCTTTCAGGAAGCTCTTTAAAATTCCCCGCTCTTTCTGCAAGACTTCTTACTGCCTCATGGATTTTTGGAAAGTCTCTTGCAGCGCATGCATCAAATATTGCATACTCTTTATCGCTTTTTTTAATATCCACACTCTTATGCTCAAGCCATTCATAATAGGAGATAACAGGAATTTCCTCCAGGTCTTCCTTAAACCTTTTTTGACAGGTGGGGCAAGTGGTCACTACGGTTGGCCTCCCGGACTTTTCCCAAAAGCTCCTTATGAAATTAAGTTTTTCATTATATTCATCTTCCCTGCCTGCCCAAAGAGCAGGTACACCGCAACATTGAAGAAGAAGGCCTGAATTCTCCTCCTTTGAAAAGAAAATATCCACTGCTTTCTCCAAAAGGTCGGGACGGCTTGCCCCAAGCTGACATCCCGGGAAAAACAAATAATCACACTTTTCTTTATCACCCTTCATTCTTCCCAAAGCGGCTTTTTCCGAGTCGGCATGGTCCATGTCCTTTAGCCAGAAATCATGGAAAGCCCAAGGAGCCTTGTCCTGTCTATGCATGCTCTTTCTACCCTCAAGAAGAAGGCCGTCAAGGTCTATTTTTTCAGGACACACCTCTTTTAAAAGATCTTCCAGATTGCTTGAACTCATAAGCCTTTTTGCGGGAGTAGCTTTTACCTCAGACCAGCCCGGTATGGTGGTAGCCACCACCTCATCCTTAACTCTTAAGGGCCATTTATCCACATACTCCAAAATATCACAGTTTGTTCTGCAAAAATCGCACTGGCATAAAAAGCATCTTTGGGCTTCCTTTAACATTTCTTCCTTCGAAAGAGGTTGTCCTTCTTTTCCCTTAACACCGTCAAAGAGCCAGGTTTTCTTATCCACTACTGTTTTGGTTTTCTCTGATTTTTTAGCAGGTATGATTCTTCCCGTTCTGAAATAGTTGTCTATCATAACTGCTTTATCAAGGCTGTCTGAAAGGCTGTAAATATCATCGTCAATAAATAATCTGCCCCCCGCAACTAAAAGGGGTTCGCCTTCCTTAGGTACCAAAAGGTCGTCCTCATGGCTTGCCGAAAAAAGTTGGCCTCCTTTTCCTGTAGCAACAAAGACTGCCGAAGCAGGAAGGACTTCCTTTAAATCCTTCACCTCATGGTTAAGCTTCAATGTATAATCAAGGCCTGAAAGCTGGTTCTCCATGTCTTTTAAAAACTCACCGTCAGGAAGCCTTTCCCACAGATGGCCTCCCAACCTGTGGCTCTTTTCATATAGAGTAACCTTGTAATTCTTTGCGGCAAGCCTTGCCAACACCGCAAGGCCGCTGATACCTCCGCCGATGATGTCCAGAGTTTTTTCTTTTTTGGGCACATTAAAAACTGTGGGAGTCCTGTCCTCTGTGTTTTCCACAACGGCTTTTTCCAAGTCCCTTATCCTCAAAGAGCCTCCGTAATCCTTTCTTGGACACACAGCCTCACAGGGTTTTGGACAGAGTATCGATACGATTTCAGGAAAAACCACCCGGTCCCTGTACAGCTGATATGCTCCTCTATAGGCGCCTCTCTTAATCCTTTCCATCATCCCTATTACGTCAAACCTAAAAGGACAGGCAGAACGACAAAAAGGCTCCTCCTTTTCAAGGCAGTTTTTAAAATTGTCCAAATAATCTTCCAATGCCATACTTTCACCTTTATAAAACGATAGGCTTGCGAAATGAACCATCCCGCAAACCTACCGACTTTCATTTGTTATTCAGCTTTTTAAAGATTTTGCTATTCCACCTTAATGGGATTTGCTTTCAAGTTTGCCATCTCCTCATAGAAGTCGGAGCCCAGGAAGTATTTCTTAGGCGGTTTAATCTCCTCACCCTTTGCAAGCTTATCCAGCCCGGCCTTAACTTTCGCAGGAGTTGCAGGCAACTCATAAATTCTTACGCCGCAGGCATTGTTAATAGCATTTATTACTGCCATATGACCTGAGGACTGGAATGCCTCCGATGAACCTGATGAACCAAAGGGGTTCTTCTTCCTTGGAGTAACATGATGAATAAGATTGAAGTCATCAGGTATGTCAGTACAGGTTGGTATTCCTGCGCCGAAAATATTGTCATGCTTTTTAACATCATCATAGTTTTCAGAAAGAGCAAAACCTATGCAGTGGGAAAGTCCGCCGTAAGCTTGTCCTTCCACTGCTGCCACATTTCCGATTACTCCTACGTCATTTACAGATGTATAGCCTATAACCTTTGTCTTGCCCGTCTCTGTATCCACTTCCACTTCTGCCATGAACAGAGCATAGGTATATGCAGGTGTTGGATTTCCTACGCCTGTGTTTGGATCAAGATCGGCAAGGTCGGGATCTGTTGGATTCTCATACTGTGCCTCATACTTTGTAGGTATCTTTTCCGCCACCATCTCATCGTAGGTTCTAAAGGTTCCGTCCTTTTTCTTCATGGCGTTTATAAGTTTTTCTGCTGCCATGGAAACTGCGATGCTGTTCATATAGTGCTGACGGCTTGAAGCGGTTGCTCCTGAGTCAGGACAGTGTTTGCTGTCGTTTTGTATGAGAACTATATCATCCACTGAAACACCTAAAGGCTTCAGAGCTTCCAGTGTAGTCATAAGAGATCCTATGTCTCCGCCCTGGCCCTGGTCCTGCCAAGTATCGTATTTTACAAATTTTCCTTCAGGGCTTAACTCCAGAGCTACTGTGCACTGGTCGGAGGTTCCCTCAGTTACATTGTAGCCACCCCATGCAATTCCCACTCCCCTTCTCTTTTTAGGAGTGTCCTCAGCCTTTGCTTTTGCCACTGCCTTTTCATAAATCGGTTTCATGGTCTGCATCATTTTTTCCATTGGGTAATCCACAAAGGGGTAGCTGTTAATATTAAGATCTCCTTCTCTTGCAATATTAACCCATCTTATTTCAAAGGGGTCCATTCCAAGTTTTTCAGCCATCATATCCATGAGAGCTTCTGAAGATGTGTATGCTTGAGGTGAGCCGTAACCACGATATGCAGTTGCATAAGCATGGTTTGTACATGCAACCCTGCAAAGGGCCATAACATTAGGCACATTGTAGGGGAAGAATGTGAACCTTGCAGGCCTTGTGGTCAGGTCGTCACCCAGCTCGTTATATGCGCCGTGATCAAGTCCGCAATCCCACTCTGCAGCAATTATCTTGCCCTTATCATCGCAGGCAAGCCTTGCATTTGTAAAGGAAGGTGCACGTTTTCCGCTGAAGGCCATGAATTCCTGATAGTTCATGGACAGAGCAACAGGAAGGTCATCACAGGCCAAGCATGCTATAGCCGCCAGGGAATAAGTGGCTCCGGCAATTCCCCATCCAAAGGATGCTCCCGTTGGATTTTGTACCACTCTGATCTTTTCAGGATCAACTCCTGTGGCTTCTGCAATATCTCCTATATTTGCGTAAATTGCCATAGCTTTACAGTGAACTGTCAACATGCCGTCGTCGCCCCAGTAAGCTTGAATGGTATCGCCTTCAATAGGCATATGGGGCTCCCTTGTGGAGTAGAAGCTTCCTTCCACCACATTTGCCGACTTATCTATAAGGCCTTTAACATCCTCTTCGCCCTTCAATGTGGGCTGCAGGCACCATACGTTTGGATGGTCATCATGGATTCTTTGAGCATCAGGCATTACTGCTTCCAGGTAATTTAAGTATTCCGGCAGCTGCTCAAATTCTATGGTAACCTTGGCAGCGGCATTTCTTGCATGTTCTTTGGTATCTGCCGCAACCATGGCCACAACGTCGCCGTAGTTGAATATTTTATCTTCAGCCAAAAGCACATGGCTCTGCTCTGTGGCAAGAGTCCTTGCGGAAAGCTGGAAGAAATTCAATCTGTTCGATCCTTTAACATCCTTGTGGGTAATAATCTTATATACACCCGGCATTTTTTCTGCTTCTTCCGTATTGATCTTCAAAAGCTTCGCATGGTGAGTTACTTTAGGCTGAACAAATACTGCATGAAGAGTTCCTTCAGGCATCTTAAGCTCAATGTCATCACCGTAGTCAGCCACACCGCATACCTTTGCAAGAGCTGCAGGCCTTACTAAGGGCTTGCCGTAGTAATCCCTGTCTTCAGGTAGCTTCACCATAATGTCTTCCAAAGCGCAGTCGCCTCGCATTACTTTAGCTGCATTCATAACTGCATCCACTATTTGCTTGTAACCTGTACATCTGCAAATGTTTCTGTGCTTATGGAACCACTCTCTCACGTCTTCTCTTGTGGGATTGGGGTTTTCCTGAAGAAGGCCGTAAGCGGATACGATGAATCCCGGTGTACAGAAACCGCACTGTACAGCACCTGAATGCATAAATGCCACCTGCAAAGGATGAAGGTAATTTGGAGCACCTATACCTTCAATTGTGGTAATTTTGCTGTATTCCTCAATAGATGAAATTTTCCTTGTACAGGACCTTACTACTTTCCCGTTAAGAATAACAGAGCAGGCACCACATACACCTGTTCCGCAGCCTACTTTGGTTCCCGTTAAACCAAGTCTTCTTATAACGGTGGCCAAACAGTCTGTTTCCGGATTGCAGATAAACATTCTATCCGCGCCGTTAATGTTTAAAGTTAGCTTCCGCAATTTCATAGATACTTCCTCCCTGATATCTTTTTCCTGTGAGAAATCACAATAAATATAAGTTGAGATTGTTTGAAAATATTCCACCTTGAATATACCATAAGTTCCACAGTTTTATCAATAATCTATTGCATTTGATTATGGTACTTTATTGTTATTTTTAACCTTTCCCCCGGTTTGACAAAAAATCACCCTCCCTATATAATTTCCTTGTTTAAGGAGGCTTTATTTTGACTGAAATTATCAGAAAAACCACCAGTTTATGTCCATGTTGCCAAAAGCTTATACCTGCTTGCTACAAAGCTTCCGGCAATCTCGTTTATCTGGAAAAAACTTGTCCTGAACATGGAAATTTTTCTCTTTTAGTATGTGATTCTTTGGAAGCATTTTTGAAGTGGGATTCTGTAAAGACCGTTAACATTCCTCCTAAAAAGCCTCTGACTAAGGGAACGGACGCCTTTAAGGGCAATACTGAGTGCCCTCTTCATTGCGGCCCTTGTGAAAACCATATGCAGACACCCTGCTGCGTTTTGCTTGAGATAACTAAACGGTGCAACCAACACTGCCCTTACTGCTTTGCGGAATCTGAGAGAGCCATAGATGAATTTGAGCCCTCTCTTTTGGAAATAGAGGAAAAGTTGAAATTTCTTAAGTCTCTGGGAGAAGAAAGGCCCTACAACATACAGTTTTCAGGCGGCGAACCGACTGTAAGGGATGACTTGCCGGAAATGTTGAAAACAGCCAAGGATTTAAGTTTTCCATACTTACAGATAAATACAAATGGCAAACGTCTTGCCCTAGAAGAGGGCTATGCTGAAAATCTTAAAGAAAACGGCGCATCTGTTGTCTTTCTTCAATTCGATTCCACAAATGATAAAACTTATATGGCTTTACGAAATGAAAGGCTTCTTCATTTAAAGAAAAAAGCCATTGAAAACTGCAGAAAGGCACAGCTTCCCGTTACCCTTGTTCCTACCCTTGTTAAAGGTGTAAACTTTCATGAAATAAAGGAAATGATGGATTTTCTCTTTGAAAATCTCGATATAGTCTCAGGGATTCACTTTCAGCCCGTCTCTTTCTTCGGCAGATATCCTGTAGATACAGTAAAAGACACTCTTAATAAAAGAGTTACAATGTTTGAACTTTTAGATGAGATTGAAAGGGCTACAGAAGGTAAAATTACTAAAGACATGCTGTCTCCCATGGCAACAGGCCATCCCCTCTGTGGATTTCACGGCACCTTTACCATATCAGAGGATAAAACCATAACACCTTTGAGAGAAGATACTCTCGAAGAACCTGCCTGCTGCTGTACTTCTGTGGACCCCTTGGATATCATTATTAAAGACAGAGGCTTTGTTTTAAATAAATGGGGCGGCAAGGGAAACACATGCTGCTGCTCAGCTGATTCCCCCGATTCCTTTGACAGCTTTCTGTATAACTGCAAGCGTTCCATGTTCACTTTATCTTCCATGGCCTTTCAGGACTGCCTGTCTGTAGATCAGGAAAGGCTGAAGCGCTGCAGAGTTCATGTGTTATCACCTGACAACAGGGTAATTCCCTTTTGCTCATACAATATTTATCACAGAGAACGGCTGGAAGGAGAAAGAAAATGAGTCTTAAAAGACCAGGCGGATTCGACATAACAAGAAGAGGATTGGAAATCTGTAATTTTAAAGAGGGAGACAAGGTCCTTGATATAGGTTCAGGAGAAGGAGATACTGCCAACTTCCTTTATGAAGAATACTCTTTAGTTCCAACGGCCATAGATCTAAATGCAGAAAAAATCGGGAAGGCCAAAGAAAAGTTCCCTCATATAGATTTTCAAATAGGAGACGGGGAATTTCTTGATGGCTTTTCCTCCCATACCTTTGACGGCATCTTAATGGAGTGCGTTCTCTCAGAAATCAATTTGCCTTTGGAGGCTGTCCACGAAGCCTACTGTGTTCTAAAAAAAGGCGGAAAACTTTTAATCTCTTCTCTTTACTGGAAGACTTTGGATGATTTTAATAAAAAAAAAGTAGATGAAAAAGTTTACGATTATCAGGAAAGACATAAACAGGGTACACTTTCAGAGGATGAAAAGGAAACTCCTCCATCCACTTATGTCTTTAATAAAGTCCTTCTTATGGACAGACTTAGACCTGATATTGAGAAAATAGGATTCAAGGAACTTCTCTTTGAAGACAGAACCTATGACCTTACTACTTATGCAGCTGAAATTATTATGAAGGAAGGCTCCCTTGATGATTATGTGCCGGCGGAAGCGCAAAGTAAAAACACAGGGTACTGTCTTTTAGTTTATGAAAAGGTATAAAAATATGAAAGAAAAAATTATGATGCTGTCCCTTGAAGGCTACTGCTGCAGCCAGATTATTTTCATTCTGGCTTTGGAACATCTTGGAAAGGATAACCCTGATCTTATTAAAGCTATGAGAGGTCTTTGCGGCGGTATGGGCCTTACAGAAAAGTGTGGCGCCCTTTCAGCAGGGTTCTGTCTTCTCTCTCTCATAGATAACGAGAAGGCAAAAGAATATAGAATCTCACAGTTAAATGACTGGTTTACAGAAACCTTCGGAACTACTTCCTGTTACATGCTTGTAGGAGACGACGACTCCCGCAAGGAGACCCTTTGCCCCACCTTGATTCAAGCCACCTATGAAAAGCTTACAGATCTTTTAGAGTGGTAGTAAAAATGTATCTTGATCCCTTTATTAAAGAAAAGCTCGGACTTTCTAAAGACCTCCCTCTAACAAGAGAAGCCATTGACAGCTACGTTAAGAATAAAAGAGAAGGCCTTATCTTCTATGTATATGAACAAAGCCCCTTTCACAGAAAGAGGCTTAACCCTTCTTTGCCCTGGGAAGACATACCCTTTACCACAACCTCCGATTTAAAAGATAATTATTCAGATATGCTCTGTGTTCCTAAGAGCAGAATCCAAAGGGTGGTCACAATCTTTACAAGCGGCTCCCAAGGTGAGCCCAAAAGGGTTTTTTTTACGGAAAAGGACCAAGAGAATACCATGGACTATTTTAACTTCGGTTTAAGATGCATGATTTCCAAAAAGGACAAGGTTCTGATTCTCTTTCCCCACGAAGCGGAAGGCTCTCTGGGCTTGCTTTTAGAAAAAGCCGTTACCCGTCTCGGGGCACAGCCCACATTTAATCCTGATGAAGATGGTATAACCTCCATTATAGGTCCTCCCTCTTTACTCCTCGGCCTTATGGAAAGAAAGCCCTATCTACGGCCTGAATCAGTTCTTTTAAGCGCAGATTACGTAAGCCTCCATACTGTCACTTCAATTAAGAATATATGGGGTTCCAAGGTTTTTGAGCACTACGGTATGACGGAAACAGGCTATGGCTGTGCCATGAGCTGCAGGGATTCCCAAATTGATCCCCCTGTGGGATACCACTTAAGAGAAAACGATATTTTTATAGAAATAATCCACCCTCAAACAAAAAAAATCCTCCCCGACGGTCAGTGGGGGGAAATAGTAATGACTACCCTTACAAGAGAAGGCATGCCCTTTCTTCGCTACAGGACAGGTGACATATCAAGGTTCATAAAAGAGCCATGTTCCTGTAAAAGTGTATTGAAAAGGCTGGACAAGGTTCAGGAAAGGGAGGCTAAAAAGAAAACTATCTCTTTGTAACCTTCACTGACATGGTTTTAAAAACGGCATAGAGATAGTCACCTATCTTTATCTCCATCTCATCCAAAGATCTTTTTGTTATTAATACTACCAGAGGAATCCCTATATCTAAAATAAGCTTCGCCAGTCTGTCATCATACATAAGGTCCAGGACTTTGCCGTAATGCATGTTTCTTGCACTGCTTACAAATGTACCTCTGCTTAAAATTATATCTTCAGGCTTAATGTATATTCTTACCTTGCCTTCAAGGTCTGTATTAACAGCGATTTTTACATCTCTTATTACCCCGTACTGAATTCCCTTTTCAAATTCTATATGACCGTCAAAGGTATTTTCTTTGGCTCTTGTTCTTATGAGATAATCCTGAAGCTGCCCTTCTGAAATACGCAAGGATCTGCCTATTCTATGAGCCTCTATTTCATTTCTTTTAATCATTTCGTAGATGGTATACTTTGACAGCTTTAATTTTTCTGCCAGTTCCTCGGGAGTATACAGCACTTCTTCCATAGCTTTATCCTTTCACAATCAAGGGTATCCTATTTCATTCTAATCTAAATCTAGATTATTGACAATGATTTTATCTTGGATTATAATCATTTCAGTTGGGTTTAGTTAGTTTTGGTTAGTTTCTATATACTTTGGAGGTTTGTTATGAAAAGATTCCTGATTTATGCAATGCTGATTTTACTTGTCCTGTTTTCTTTTTCTGCCTGCTCTGATACCCCACAGGAGGAAGAGTTAACAGTATTAAGCGTGTCTGCAGCCGCAAGCCTTACCGATGCCCTGACTGACATTGCCGCTCTCTTTGAGTCGGAGCACAATGTAAAGATTGAATTTAACTTCGGAAGCTCCGGCTCCTTAAAAACTCAGATCCTTGAGGGTGCACCCTGTGATGTATTTATCTCAGCTTCCAAAAGCCATATGGATGCTTTAGAGGAGGAGGACCTTCTTATTGAAGACACAAGAGAAGACCTTATCAGAAACACTCTTACCCTTATAGCTTCTTCTGAGAAAATGAATGATATTACATTAGCCAATCTTTCAGAAGTAGATAGTATAGCCATAGGAGAACCAGAAAGTGTTCCTGCAGGTCAATATGCTTTTGATGCTCTCACTTCCTTAGGCCTGTGGGACGGCCTTGAAAGCAAGGTAATCTATGCAAAGGATGTAAGAGCCGTTCTTGAGTACGTTGATTCAGGCAATGTGGACTGCGGAGTTGTGTATCTTACAGATGCTGTTCTTTTAAAGACAGGGGCAGTGGTTGAGAATTTTCCTGCTGATTCACATAAGCCTATAGTTTATCCTGTAGCCGCTCTTAATGAGGGTGATAATCAGGAAATGGCTGTGGCCTTTCTTGAGTTTCTAAAAACCGATGACGCAAAAGAAATACTTGAATCCTACAGCTTCGATGTAATTTAATAAAAAGGATACCATCATGTGGACTCCAATACTATTGTCTGTAAAGGTGGCCATTGTCGCCACCTTTATAGCCTTTATAACAGGCACCTTAATCGCCTATTTTCTAACTAAGCGCTCTGTGCCTTTTAAAAACTTTTTTGAAACATTGATTATTCTTCTCCTGATATTGCCCCCTTCTGTAACAGGTTACATTCTTCTTTACCTGTTTGGCAAAAGGGGGCCTTTAGGCATGCTCCTTTTGGAAAACTTCCATCTTCAGGTGGTGTTCACCTGGGGGGCTTGCGTCATAGCCTCTTCAGTAGTGGCCTTACCCTTAATGTATCAGAATGCCAAAGCCGCCTTTCTGTCTGTGGATCCATCCTATGAAAAAGCAGCCAGAACCCTTGGAAGCGGGGAAGTGAAGATTTTCTTCACCGTGCTGCTCCCCCTTTCCTATCCCGGGATCATAAGCGGAATAGCTTTGACCTTTGCAAGGGCTCTTGGTGAATTCGGCGCCACTCTTATGGTGGCCGGGAATATTCCAAACAAGACTCAAACTATTCCAACAGCCATATATTATGCGGTTCAGTCGGGAAACTCCCCTCTTGCTCAGCAGCTGGTGGTGTTAATGACTGTTTTCAGCTTTCTGCTGATCTTTCTCATGAACATGTACCTAAAGAAAAAAGATTTCAGACTGTAAAAAAGGAAACAAGAAAAACTATGTTGTATTTCAATGTGGAAAAGAATATTGGAACATTCAATCTAAAATGTGAAGGTGAATTCCTTGAAGGAGTCACCGTTATTCAAGGCGCCTCCGGTTCCGGGAAAACCACTTTTTTGAATCTAATAGCAGGTCTTCTTGTTCCCGACAGAGGTGAAATTAGCCTTGAGAACAAAGTGCTTTATAAAAAAACGGAGGGCGGTAAGAAAATTGATATCCCTGTAAAAAGAAGGGATATAGGATATGTATTTCAAAATTACCATCTCTTTCCTCACATGACTGTCCTTGATAACATTATGTATGGTATTATTAATCAGAATAAAGAGAAGCTTGGCCTAACGGGAGCGGAAAAACTGGAATAAGCAAAAAACACCATGGAGACTTTGGGAATTCTTCACCTTGAAAACAGAAGGCCGGGGGAAACCTCGGGAGGTGAAAAACAGAGAATAGCCTTTGCCAGAGCTATTGTTACCAAGCCCTCCCTTCTTCTCCTTGATGAACCTTTTTCTGCTCTTGATGAAGACACTAAAGAAACCATGTACAAAGAGTTTCTCTTTATAAAAGAGACCTTTAAGATCCCTTCAATCCTAGTTTCCCATAACAGGAAGGAAGGAGAACTGTTGGGCGATACGGTATACATGATGAAAAAAGGAGTTCTGTCAAACTCCCAATCCTGAAAGGGGTACTAACTTTGAAAAAGAAAGCAACGGATTTTGTTAAGGACCTTGTCAGAGAAGACAAGGCTTTTGTAATAGCGGAGATTACGGACACACTGGGTTCATCCCCGGGAAAAAGAGGTGCGTTTCTTGTTATGGCAAGAGACGGCAGCTGTGCCGGAACTGTGGGGGGCGGTGCCCTTGAGGGGCTGATTCAAAAGATGGCCTTGGATTTTTTCGACAGATCCGAACCTCATGTGGAAGAATTCACCTTAACTGAAGATGAATCAAAAGGCCTTGATATGCAGTGCGGCGGCACGGCTTTCGTCCATTTCCAATACTACCCTCACGACAAGGGAGAAGATTTTCTTAATAGCTTTCGCTTGAATTTCACAAGCTATATTTTCGGCTGCGGCCACATAGGAAGAAGTTTGGAGCCTCTTTTAAGATATGTGTCCTTTGATACTGTTATGGTGGATGACAGGGAAGAGTATGCAGATAAGGAACTCTTTCCTTTATCCAAAGATGTAATCCTTATACCTTCCTTTGAAGATTCTTTTTCACAAATCACAACCTGTAAAACTTCCTTCATAGTAATCGTAACAAGAGGTCATCAGGGAGATTATGAGGTGTTAAAACAAGCTTTAAAAAGAGACCATGCCTATATCGGGATGATTGGAAGCAAATCAAAGGTCAAGGGCATATATGACAGACTTTTAAAGGATGGCTTTACCCAGGAGGAGCTGGATAAAGTCCATTCTCCCATAGGCCTTCCCATAGGCGGTAAAAGCCCCGAAGAAATAGCTGTCAGCATTACGGCAGAAATGATTAAGATAAGGTCGCTAATGGAGGATCTTTAAATGAAAAAGATGACAGGGCTGATCCTTGCGGCAGGCTTCAGCAGCAGAATGGAAGCTTTTAAACCCCTTTTACCCTTTCAGGGAGAGCCCTTGATTATAAGACAAATAAATACCATGAAAGACGCAGGGTTGGAAAAAATTGTAGTCGTAACAGGCTATGAAAGCGAAGACATCAAAAATCTTTTGGGAAATTCAGTTCACCTTGTCCATAATGAAGATTTTCAAAAGGGCATGTATTCCTCCCTCCTTTCAGGCCTTAACTATATTATGGCTCATCTTTACGAGGAAACAGAAGGCATACTATATTTACCCGTAGATTATCCTCTTGTTACGAAGGATGAATATTTAAAGCTTCATGAAGCATGGAAAGAGGATAAAAACTCCTTTGCTGTCCCTGTTTTCATGGGGAAAAAAGGTCATCCTCTTTTAATCCCCCGGGCCGCAGTACCCTTGATTATATCGAATACAGGAAAAGCAGGCTTAAAGGAAATAACCAGGTTTTACGAAAATAAAGATATGATGATAAGAGTGCCTGTAAACAACGAAGGTGTGCTTCTTGATATGGATGAAAAAGAAGATTATGAACTTCTCCAAAAATATATACCTCAACCCTTTGAATCAACATTTGACAAGTTTTCAAATACCTTGTATCTTGTCCGCCACGGAGAAACTGTACAGCACAGGGAAAAGGTTTTCATAGGTCAGTACGATGTGGACCTTAATGATAAAGGGAGAAAACAAGGCGAAAGAATCGAGGAAACCCTGGGACAACAGAGTCTTGAAAACCCCTTGTATATATCAAGCGACTTAAAAAGAGCCGTAGATACCATGAAGATAATCGCAGGTGAAGGTGACTTCATAACGGACAGGGGCTTTCGTGAAATTAATTTAGGCTCCTGGGATGGAGAAACCATATCCTACATTAAAACCCGCTATCCCAACGATTACCAGGACAGAGGAAACAACACCTTAACATGGAAAGGTCACGGCGGCGAGAACTTTTATGATTTACGATACAGAGCTTTAAAGAGTCTGGTAAAATATCTGAATGAAGAGCGGGACATTGTGCTTGTATGTCATAAAGGCATAATGGAAGCAATAATTACCTTCTTCTTGGGTATGAATTTAGAAGAAAAAAACAGGCTGCACCTTCCAAAGGGAAGTCTGGCCATATTATCATTTTCGAAAGGACATTAAAAGATGAAGGAAATCGAAGTTGAAAAATCAATAGGTACTGTTCTTGCCCACGACATAACTCAAATACTCCCAGGTGAATATAAAGGGCCTCGCTTTAAAAAAGGCCACGTTATAAAGGAAGAGGATATTCCTGTCCTTCTCTCCATGGGGAAGCAGCATCTTTATGTGGTGGAAAAGGAAGACCAGGATATCCATGAGGATGAAGCAGCTTTAAGAATAGCCAAAGCAGCTTGTGGTTCAGGGGTTACCTTAAAAGGACCTTCTGAAGGTAAAGTGGAAATTTTTGCTGATATAGATGGATTACTTAAGATCAATGTGGATCTTCTTGGCCACTTAATTGAGCAAGACGATATAATGTTTGCTTCTATTAAGGAAAATCAATTAGTTAAAAAAGGTGATAAGCTGGCAGGCACAAGAGTTATCCCACTTTTCGTAAACCCAGGTGTTGTGGAAGCTGCAGAAAAAACCTTAGAAGAAGGAACCCTTATTCAAGTAAAGCCTTTAAAGAAAATGAAAGTAGGTCTAGTCACAACTGGCAGCGAAGTATATTCAGGAAGAATTGAAGATAAATTCGGCCCTGTCCTAGATAAAAAGTTTAAAGATTTAGGAAGTGAAGTTTTTAAACAATACTTCGCTGACGACGATGTAAAAATGATAAGCGAAAAAATTAAACTTTTAATTGAAGAAGGCGCAGAAATAATAGGTGTTACAGGAGGTATGTCAGTAGATCCAGATGATAGAACGCCATCGGGCATAAGAGCAGCTGGAGGCCATATAGTAATATATGGAGCGCCTGTATTACCCGGTGCCATGTTCATGCTAGCCTATATTGATAATGTTCCTGTAGTAGGATTACCGGGTTGCGTCATGTACTCAAGAACCAGCATATTCGATTTAATTGTCCCAAGACTTTTAGCAGGTGAACACGTAACAAGAGGCGACGTTAAAAGGCTAGCCCACGGAGGCCTCTGCATGGACTGTGAAGTATGCACATATCCTAAATGTGGATTTGGAAAGTAAATACATTTTCTCACTTATGGACTTACAAAAATGCTGTTCATGAAAGAGATAGTATCTATCTTTCGGAGCATTTAGAAACGCCCTTTGTTATGGGTATTATTCGCCTAAAATTTATCTGCCTGCGTCCCTTACAGAAAATGAAGACAGTCCCGTTCCTTTTGGCAGAATTCCTTATGAAAATGAGCCGTTGCATCAAATTAAAGATGCAGCGACTCTTATTTTTTCCTACATACCGAGTATCTACGAGATGAGTCTAGGATTTTTAAATTAAGCTTGCTCAGTCTGAAGTTTTTGTCATTACCACAGTCAGTTCAACGGGCATGCCCCATATAACAGTTTTCATATAACCATTTCCAACTACAGTACCATCTTCTCTTGTAAACTTCATTTTATAATCCGTATCACCTTCCTTATATGATATGGTATTGTTTCTTGGATCGTAATTCACAGCTGTTACTTCTCCATCTTCATCAGTAACATTGACAATATTTCCTGAAACCTCCAGCTTTACAACTGCAATATCTTCTTCATCATCATAATTATTAGTACTTACTTGCGTATAGATTCCTGAAATATTTATCTTTCCACTAGTAAGCCCAGACACTTTATTCTCAAGCCCTACCATCTGTGAATCCAATTTCTCCATACGATCCATAACCATAGAAGCGTCCGGCTCCCAAGATTCCACTACTTGAGATATAGTCTTTTCAGTTTCAGGAAAAACAAAGCCCGAAGCTAAAAGTGCTTCTTCATCTCCTATCTCAAATACATCGGCACCCATAGTAACAGCATCTTTTGATACTCCTTCTATTTTAATGCCTATAATTTTATCTTCATATATAAAATCAAGCAGTGAATCTGTTACATAGGCTAAGGTATCTACTGTATCCTTTGCAGTCTTACCAACAGCCTTTGGATCCAAAGTAACAAGGCCTATAATAGCAGACACAGGCGCCATCTTTTCTTTTATATCTGAAAATGCTGTTGTTACCTTATGGTCCTCTCCAAGTACGATAGTGCTGCCTGTTTCATAAACCTCTACTATACAGTCAGCACCTCCTACAACAAGGCCTGCCCCTTCAAGTAAACCCACGCTTGCTCCGCCTGTTGCCGCCATGCTCCATCCAACCATAGCTACCTTGCTGGTGGTTTTAATGGCGGTGAGATAATTAATGCTATCAGTATATGCATTTACAACTGCTTGAGCCTCTTCCAGTTCTGCTGCATTTATAATTATTTTCTGTGCCATATTCATCCGTTCAACAGCAGTTTTAGTATCTGTTCCAAGCTGCTTAGCTAACTGCTGGTATCTATTAGCTCCCCTTAAAGCATCGAATTGATCCGTTAAGTCTTCTGCCCACGTTTGGATATCCACATCTCTTTCAGCACCATAGGCTATAGGAAAGAAAGACTTACCTAAATACCACTTTGCAAGCGATTCCTGTTTGCCTGTTGTCATTTCCAAAACCATAACTGCTCTTTCTGTAAGGTCCATAGCATTTTTAGAAAAGCTTTCAGCGTTCTGCCAGGCAAGGAGAAGGTTGTCTATCTTTAAAGACAAGTCCTTCATAGTTATGTTTGAGATATCTTGTTCAATATAGTCTTCAGTTAAAAGCCTTGCATAAACATACTGTCTAAGAGCCATAGCTGTAGCTTCATTAGCAATTTTTAGAGCTTCAGGTCCAAGTTCCCTTTCCACAGTAACTGCCATATTCCCTTTTGATTCAACAGCCCCTCCGCCACAAGCTGAAAAGCTGAAAATCAATAGGCCAATAATAAGAAATACTAGAAAGCGTTTACCGGGTTTTGTATTTTCGGTCAATTTAGTTCTCATAAAAATCCCTCCTTTTACAAAAGCTCCTCAACATACTTAAATGACACATCACCTTATAGTTATGACCATTATACATTTTGTTTGTAACGTAACAACACTATTTACAGCTCCCTTGTTACTTTATTTTTATGGTAACCTTTTCCCCTCTTTTGATCAGCTGACGCATACAGGCACCTTGGCCTACTTCATTAAAGATTTCCTCTTTATATTCAGGTAACCATCTTGTCCCTGACAGCATGGTAACCTTGCTTTTCGTGAAGGCTTCAGGATATAAGGGAGTGGTGGAACCTACTAAAACCACTTCTCTTGGATTCCCAACTTTTTCTAAAACCTCCTCTAAAGTATTATTTACAAATGTTGCAGAAGTAATAAATACTACATCGCACCTTTTTAGTTCTTCTAAGTCAGTATCAAACCCTTCTTTCTTTTCATCCCTTTCAAAGACCAGTATCTCCTTTACAAGGCCAGTTGCTCTCATAATTACAGGCCCAATATGACCTACTACTCCTACCACATCTTCCTTTCTTAAATCAGCTGCTGTTACTGCATCTTCATCAGTATAAAGAAAGTCCCTATTCACCCTTTCTTGAGAATTAATAACAGACAGTCCTAAGGTTCTTGAAAGCACATTGTCTCCTTCCACTGCTAATGAGCCTAAGTAAGCACCTTCCATTCCTACCATATTCCCCTCTGGAAGAGAGCCACATACACCATCTATCTCATTTCTTAAAACGTAAGTTACACCTATGGTGCCATCATCTAAGGATGTACAAAGTAAAGAGATGCCTATTAAAACTCTATCAAGCTTTTTCCCTTTAAGCCTACCTTTGGCTATTTCATAAATATTTTCAATTATCATCTTAAATGCCCTTTCCTTTCTACTTTGAATCTACATCAAATTAAAAGAAAAGAAAAGAAAAAGAGAAGCCTTTAAAGCTTCTCTTT
>JAAZGD010000056.1 GCA_012511395.1 Clostridiales bacterium | reverse complement strand
GTTTAGCTCCAAGGAAAATAATATATTTCCCTCCGCCAATCCTTGTTACTGCTCCTCCAAATCTAAGGAAGTAACCTCTGATATTTTTTTCAACCATGGAGAGCAAAGAGCCTCTGTTTTCATCTGATGTGCCTTGAAGCAGTTCCTCATAGTTATCTGGCTGCACCAAAACTATTGCTTCCTTTAAATCATTATACATAACCTTAAGGTTCTCAAGAGCCGTCACATCCTTAAGGGAAACTATAATAAGTCCTTTTTCTTCATCTAAAAATTTTGACAGTATCTTATAAACATTTTTATTATAAGTAAATTTAACAGGTCTTTCCTTTCCTCCTTCAAGGATTGCTTTCAGCTTAAGGCCCAAAAGGGTTGTAATACTTTGACCTGTAATCTCTTCATTAAAAAAGTCCGAGAAGCTTTTATTTGCGGCAAAAATCTCTCCACTCTCATCTATTATGCATCCCGGAAGAGGCCAGTGCTCCAATATTACTTTTTCGTCCAATAAAGACATGGTTATGCCCTGCTCCTTTTTAAGTCCCTATGCCTCAATACCGCTCATTCTGTTTCTTAAATTCATCATCAAATCCAAAAGCCCTAAAATAAACAGACCCATTCTGAAAATCCTGACAATCATAAACAAGGGCACTGTAATAATAGCAACAGCGGCAGGCCATTTCTTTTTTGCCACAAGGAAAAACACAACAGCCCCTCCCTGAAAGGCAAAATAAAACTCCATCAGCATATTTACATTGCTTAGGACCACACCGCCTTCCGGAAAATCCCTGCTTATGAAAAGAGATATTAAATATATGGCTATCCATGCCCATATCCCCTGTTTTGGCCAGGAGAAGTTTTTATATAAGGGCAGTCTTCTCACTTTCTTTACTCTTTTCACCATAACCTTTGAGATGCCTATATAAAGAAAGTATGAAAGAAGGCCTGACAAAATAATCAGAAACCCGGGAAAGTTATCTATCATAATATTTGAAAAATTAATCAGATAACTCTTTATTTCACTGTTGGACATCCCCTGTAATAAGGGAAGATCTATAAATGCCTGGTTGTCCACAGAAATTTTAATCAGCTCATGAATAACCGAAGCTATTCTGACTCCCAGGCTCTCACCTGTTGCCGATACAAGAATAAACAGAAACAGAATCCCTGTTGAAGCTACAATAACTGATTCTAAAATCGCTTTATACGGTCTTATGCCCAATGCCATACTTCTGGGAAGTACCAAGGCAGGAGACATTAACAAGACTAATCCAAGTCCAATAAAAGCCATAAAACCCCCTGATGCTTTAATACTACATTATACCATAATTACGCCCTCTTTGTCTTAAGGCATAGATGAAAAGAAAAGCGGGCCCCTGAAAGGCGCCCGTTTAAACCCATTAGCATTTACTAGTCTGATACATAAGGAAGAAGTGCTGCAATACGAGCCCTCTTGATGGCAGTGGTTACTTCCCTCTGGTGCATTGCACAGGTGCCGGTAATTCTCTTGGGAAGGATCTTACCCCTTTCAGTTATATACTTTCTTAACTTTTCCGTATCCTTATAATCTATTGATTCTGTTTTGTCAGCACAGAACTGACAAATCTTTTTTCTTCTCATACCCATGGAACTTCTTTTTTTATCAATCATTTTATAATCCTCCTTTATTAAAATTCTTTAGAAGGGAATGTCATCATCATCCAACGCCTGGAAGCCTTCCGGCATACTTTGTGATCTTTCCCGGGGCTCTTCAGGCTCTTCCTTTCTTTCTGCCCAGTCCAGAAACTGCACGTAATTTGCCACTACATCTTGAGTATAAACTCTTTGACCTTCCTTATTGTCATAGCTGCCTGTCTGGATTCTCCCCGAAACAGCGGCAAGTCTTCCTTTTTCAAGATACTTTTCCGATGTTTCAGCCTGTTTTCCAAAGACTGTTATTCTAATAAAGTCAGTCTGCTTTTCCTTTCCCTCCATTACAGGTCTGTCAATGGCAAGGGTGAAGTTGCAAACGGGAAGCTGGCTGCCAGGTATATATCTGAGCTCCGGCTTTTTCGTAAGCCTGCCTATTAATATTACACTGTTCATTCCACATCCCTCTTATCTTTCATCTTTGTTAATAATCAGATGTCTCATAACTGCATCTGAGATTTTGAGCCTTCTGTCAAGCTCCTTCGGTACTTCATGGTTAGCGGCAAATTCAATTACCACATAATAACCTTCTTCTTTTTTCTGAATGGGATATGCCAGTTTTCTCATGCCCCAAACATCTACCTTTCCTACTTCTCCCCCTGTTTTGATTATGTCCTGAACCATGGTTATAAGAGATTCTTTTTTCTCTTCATCAAGGACCGGGTCAAGTATGAACAGTACCTCATAATTAGTCATTATTTCACCTCCCTATGGACTAAATGGCGACAGTCTTCCCTGTCGCAGAGATTTTCATGTCTTAATCTGTTTTTTGACACGCTAAATTATTATATACTAATTTCAAATCATTGCAACAAAATAAGACCTGCTTTCTAAAGATATTTCTAAAAAGCAGGCCTTTTCCTAGAAGTGTTTATTTTGCTTTGCCGTGTTTTCTTAAAATTGACATCACCTGGTCCTGTGGAAGCTCATAGAAGGTGTTAAACTCTCTTCCTGTCATGGTCTCGGCCTGAAAAAGCACATTTAGAATTGCTTCTTCAACGGCTTCCGCCACCGCTCTGTAAAGAGGATCTATCATATCGTCTCCCAAAAGCTTCACATCTGATATCTCTGTAGTATAAGCATTTTCGTTGGCAGTTGAAAATGCCAAGAAAATATCTCCCGAACCATTCTCGTACCCTGAGCCCAGCTTTCCTATTCCTATGGGAACTCTTTTACACAGCTTGGAGAGCTGCCACGGTAAAAGCGGCGCATCTGTTGCAATAACCACAATTATGGAACCCGTACCGGGCTTTGGCTCAAAAGTATTGATTACAGGATCTGCCCCTTTAATCAAATCTGCCATGCTTATCCCCATTATTTCAAAGAATGGTCTGAAGCCGTGGTTTGCCTGAACTAATACTCCAAGGGTAAACCCGCCTTCTTCTTTTGTCAGAACTCTTGAAGCAGTTCCTGTGCCACCCTTAAACTGATGGCACTGCATACCTGTACCGCCTCCCACATTACCTTCTTTGATGGAACCGGAGCGGGCATCCTCCAACGCTTCCAGTACATGGCGAGGCTCCACATGGAATCCATTAGTATCATTTAAGATACCATCCCATGTTTCTCCAACGGTGGGATAGAAATAACCTACCCCGTCTATAGGTCTTCCGTCCACTATCAAAGGATAATAATACTTGTTGTCAATCATCCATTTACTTGTAGTGTCCCTTACTACGCCTACGCTGTTTGTATTGGTAATCATCATCGGACCGTGCATAAAACCCGAGTCGTCGATCCAATGAGTACCTGTCAGTTCCCCATTACCGTTTAAGTCGTGCCGGCCCGCAAATACCGCACTTCTGTTTTTACCTCTTGGCAGAATGGCGGTGACTCCCGTTCTTGCAAAGGGTGACCCCGGACCTTTGTAATCTTCCGGTTCTCCCTTTATAATGGTGCAATAGCCTACTTCCACTCCCTTAACATCTGTAATGGCATTGTTTTCGCCGGGAGTACCGGGAAGGATAATCCCGGCCTCTCTGGCTCTTGGCTTTTTCATAAATATACCTCTTTTCTTAATGTACAAGTCACAAGGTTGCTACAGAAGTTTTTCAAAACCTTCTGTGGTGTATTCTTTTCCTGCTCTCTTGGCTTCCAATGCTCTTGACAGTGCTTCAAACCTGTCTCC
Organism: Clostridiales bacterium; assembly: GCA_012511395.1. Lineage (GTDB taxonomy): Bacteria > Bacillota > Clostridia > Peptostreptococcales > Anaerovoracaceae > JAAZGD01. Next base: position 21,053 of record JAAZGD010000056.1, on the reverse strand, counting down.
TGTCAGGGGGTAGAGAATTCCAAATACTGCGGCAAGTGCTCCTACAAGTCCCGGAATTATTGTGCAGATGTAAAGAATTGCCTTCAAAGCACTTTCCGGCTGGATAGCTGCAAGGCCGTCATAAGCCCCTGCTGCCAAAACCATACCTGTTACCCATGTACCTACTGCTGCACCAAGCTTCTGACAAAATGCCATTAGTGCAGTAACTATACCTTCTCTTCTGTGTCCGTTTACAAATTCGTCAACTTCACTTATGTCATACATCATAGAGTAGTAAAGTGTCCAGAAAGAAGAGTTTCCAAACTGAAACAGAGCTGCCCAGATTATTATTGTTGCAAAGCCTGTGATTCCGACTACACCAAACATGGCCATTAAAAGACCGCCCAACATCATAGTGATGATATAAGCCTTTTTCTTGCCCATGGTTTTTGACATATAGTTAATAACAGGAAGCCATGCAATTCCTATAAGAGTATTAAGAACGAAGAATGTAGAAATTGTTCCCGCCGCAAAACCTAAGTTGTTGCTCATAATATACATAGGTCCGTTGCTTGCCATTGCTGTGGTAAATGACCAGCAGAAAATTGATGCGGCAAGGGGCAGGCTTGGCTTAAGCTTGAAAATTTCGAAAATGGTCTTAAATATGTTGGTTCTCTCTTCCTTGGAAATTACAACCTGATCATGAGGAAGTTCCGAACCTCTCAGAGTTCTCCAGCATACGAATATGGCGATGAGTAATATGAATGCAAATGCAAGTCCTACATTTTTCCATCCGGCTTCAGCCTGGACGGCTTTGTCTACGATGAGAGGAGGAACTGCGGATGCAAGCATTACTGAAAGTTGAATAGCTACGCTTGCCCATACTCTGAGGGATGTTCTTTCGTGGAAATCCTGAGTAAGCTCTGCGCCTAATGCAAAGTAAGGAATTACGTATCCTGTGTAGAATGTCCAGAACAGCATTGCAACTCCTATAAAGTATGCTATCTTCACGCCCATGGGGAAGTCCACATTATTAAATAGAAGGAACATACAGATTGCATAAGGTATGGCAGATGTGATCATAAAAGGTCTTCTTCTGCCTGACTTGCTCTTAAGGTTGTCGGACAGATACCCGATGATGGGGTCTGTTATGGCATCCCATGCTACGGCTATCAATGTGATGGTTCCCGCTATTGCAGGCGGAATGCCGGCAATATCTGTTAAGAAAAACAGAAAGAAGAAATAAAAAATATTAAAGCCCACCGAGTCTCCAAATGCACCTATGGAGTAACCCAGTCTTTTGCCCACTGTTAGTGGCCTTTGAGTGGTGTCGTTCATTTTGTAAACCTCCTTGAAGTGTTTAAAAGAGTAATAATACCGTTGCTAGTAAGTGCAAAGTTCGTGCCAACTGTTAATACCCTTGATTTTGCAACATTCTTATTTTTCTCTTATAAATTCAAGGCGGATTTTATAAATAAAAGTTTACATCATATACCGTATTGTTTCTTCTTCTTATAAAGCATCTGTCTGGAAATCCCCAGTATTTCCCCCGCCTTTGCCATGGTCATTCCTTCCTGGGATAGGGTTATCTCGATTATCTTCTTTTCCAGCTTTTCTCTGGCTTCCTCCAAAGAACCGGGCTCCAGTATTTCCTCCCACCTTAAATCTCTGTCATGAGGGTTAATAAAATCCTGGAAATGAGAAAGTTCCATGGTTTCACCGTAGCATCTGTTCATGGCTCTTTCCAGCACATTCTTTAATTCTCTCACATTGCCCGGCCAATCATACTCCATTAAGTGCCTTAAAGCCTTGTTGTCAAGGTGCTTTACCCTGTGTTTACCCACAGATCTTCCAAGGCTGTTGTTCAGCTCATCCAAAAAATTGTTGGTTAATTCCGGGATGTCGCTTATTTTATTCCTTAAAGGCTCCACTTCAATACTTATAACGTGAAGCCTGTAATAAAGATCTTCCCTGAAGGTCCCTTTTTCCACCAGCTCTTTCAGATCCTTGTTGGTGGCGGCAATTATTCTTGCGTCCACAGGAATGGTTTTCTGCCCTCCAATTTTTTGAATCTCCTTTTCCTGCAAAAACCTCAACATCTTTGCCTGCATATGCATAGGCAGTGCATCTATTTCATCCAAAAACAAAGAGCCTTTGTCTGCCACTTGAGCAAGACCTTTTTTCCCACCTTTTTTAGCTCCTGTAAAACTTCCTTCTTCATAGCCGAAAAGCTCTGATTCAAACAGTTCCCCCGGTATGGCTGCACAGTTAACCCTTACGAAATCAAAGAAGCTCCTCTGGGAAAGCTGATGAATTGAATGAGCTACCAGTTCTTTCCCCGTCCCCGTTTCCCCTGTAATAATTACGTTGGAGTTGCTTCTTGCAGCCAGCACAATTTCTTCTTTTAAACTTTTAGTAGTTCTGCTGGAGCCTATAATGCTGTCTATAGAGTATTTTGTAGTTTTTTCCTTTTCAAGTTCCGGTGCAAAATGCTCCATTCCTTCAGTAGACTTTAATTTTTCTATAAATTTCAATATTTCATTTGATGACTGAAATAAATCGTATTCCAAAGCTCCAATTACCTTGCCGTTCTTTTTCACAGGCAAACCGTTTGATACTACTATATGACCTTCCGTTAAGTACACCTCTTCCCTTTGGGGGCTTTTCTCAGCCAACACCTTCCATGTGTTGATATGTCCAAGCACATCTCTAATTTTCTTACCTGTAACTTCAGAAAGGCTTTTATATCCTCCTATTGAAATAAGGTCATCACACATAAAAACAATATTTTCATTTTTATCTACTATCAGTAAGCCTTCAATACTGTTTAGTATTTCCAGAATGTCTTCCTGTAAGTTCATTTCTTTGCCCTCCTAAGCTCTAATAATCCCAGCCCGCTCCCTTTAACCATACCACCTCTTAGGGGATGTGTAAACTATTATTGACATCAATTTTATGTTTTTGTAAACTTTATTTTACTAAATTATTTATAACTTTGCTCCTTTTCGGGGAAATCACAGGGAAAATCAATGGCACATTACTTGCTAACTTAATTAATGTTTATTATACTTCATAAATCTTTTCAAAATTAAGGAGAACACATGAGATTAGACGAGAGAAAGAATTATTCCTGGTATGTAGTTTTTATCAGCGCTCTTATTGGAATTTCCATGACTGCCGCTTTCTCGCAGTTTACTATGGTTATTGCAGAGCTTTCTGAAAAAATGAAGGTAACGGAAGACTTTCTGTTATTTTCAGATACCATAAAGTCCTTTGCTATAATGGGAGGCATGCTTGTATCAGGTCCTGTATATAAAAAGCTTGGTTTAAGGGGCACCTTCGTATTTTCAATACTAACCATGATTATCCCTCAAATCCTTATGCCCTTTGCTCTAGGTAAAATATCTCTGATTCTCTTAAAGATAATTCAAGGTCTTTGCTCCGTCAGCTTCCCTGTTTTTCTTATTACCATCATGAGTTGGACTAAAAAAGAAAATACAGGCACCACTACTGCCGTCTTTAACGGCCTGTTTTACGGCGGAGCAGGGGTGGGCGCCACTTTGGCAGGCGTAACCATTGTCATCTTTAACTGGCAGGCTTCCTTTTTTGTTCTTGCTCTTTTACTGTTTTTCCCCGGCATCATCTGGTTTCTTACGGTAAGGGAAAACCCTTTAATAGCGCAAGCCGAGGAAACATCCTCTCACAAGAATGAAAATTTAATGAAGGAAATTGCAGGAAAAGGAAACACCTGGCTTTTAATCCTCTCCTTCCTTTCTACCATATGGATCGTTCAAGTGCTGTCTGTGGATCTTCCTTTATATGCCAAGGAGTTTAATTACTCTCCCGACAAGGTTGGTTTCATCATGTCATCCTTATCCATCGGTATCTTCGTGGCCTGCCTGGTATCGGGAAGATTTTCAGATTACGCCGTAAAAAAATCAAAGGACCCTGCAAAGGGAAGACTCTTAATCTTCTCTCTGGGCCCTTTATTAACAATACTGTCAATTCTTTTTATGCTTTTTATTAATAAGGAAAGCTTTACACTGTTTTACTTGGCATCCCTTCTTATTTCCTTTTCCTCAGCCTGGGGCTTAGGCTCCTTTTACAGTATCCTGCCTGAGCTTATGGACAGAAGAAGAGTTGAATACGCAACGGGCTTTATAGGTGGTTTTGCCGATATCGGTATGCCTGTGGGTCCCTTCATTTTCGGAGTTCTTCTTGGGATTAGAGGCTACTGGCTTTTCGCTTGGTTTACTCTTATAGCAATATCTTTAATAAGCCTGGCTTCAAGCCTTCTTCTCATAAGGTCTGCTTCTTCCTCTTCCTGACAAGTTCAGAAAGAAGATATTCAATCTGTCCGTTAACGGACCTGAAATCCTCAGAAGCCCAGGAAGCAATCTCCCTGTACAGCGAAGCAGAAAGCCTTAAAGGTATTTGCTTTTTTGTATCTTCCTTCCTTTTTCCCTTGTCATCCCTCATTTTAATATATGGTTCCTGTATTTATTATAGGCTGAGTGTCCCTTGTACCGCAGAGCACCACCATTAAATTGCTCACCATTTGAGCCTTTCTCTCCTCGTCAAGGACCACCACTTCTTTTTCAGAAAGCCTTTCAAGGGCCATTTCCACCATACCTGTGGCACCCTCCACAATCATCTTCCTTGCATCTATTATGGCTCTGGCCTGCTGTCTTTGCAGCATGGCGGCAGCTATTTCCTGAGCATAGGAAAGGTGGGTGATTCTTGCCTCCATAATTTCTAACCCTGCTTCATCCACTTTAATTTGTATGGCTTCTTTAAGCTTCAAAGCCACATCCTGGCTGCTTCCTCTTAAAGACTCTTCATCTCTTCCCGGAGGTGTGTCGTAAGGATACATTCTCACAATATTCCTTAAGGCAGAATCGGTTTGAATAGATAAAAACTCCTGGTAGTTATCCACTGAGAAAACTGCTCTTGCAGTATTCACCACTTTCCAAATAACTACTATGCCTATCTCGATGGGGTTACCCTCTTCATCGTTTATCTTCTGTTTCTCATTTGAGTGAGTCATGGTCTTTAGTGAGATTTTCTTCTTTTTATTCTCCTGAGCCTTTGAAGCAGAGCTGCTTTTTAAAACTACCGCTCCCAAACTTTCCTTGCTCTGAGCTTTCTCACTTTCATAAACCGGGTTTGTGGCGCCGCAGAAAGGATTAACAAAGAAGAACCCGGGCCCTTTAAGAGTTCCGTAATACTTCCCGAAGAGAGTTAAAACGTATGCTTCATTGGGTTTTAAAATTTTTAAGCCCGCATAAATAAAAGGGCCTAATAAACATAAGTAAAATAAAGATACAGCAATAACCCCAATACTTTCAATAACTATTGCGGAAAGTAATAACACTAAAGCCCCAAACATTAACAATGTATTTAAAATTAAAACTGCCATGCCATTTAAACTCAATGCTTTTTTCTCATCCAACTTATACACCTTCTTTCTCATATATCATATTGATATCTAAATGATATCACTTGATTAATTTACTGTCAATTGGGTAAATTTATAATGGTAATTTATACATTGGGAGGTTCTAATGAAAAGAAAAATTATTCAAATAGACGAGGAAAAATGTGATGGCTGCGGTATCTGTGTCGATGCATGTCACGAAGGAGCAATCGGCCTTGTAGACGGTAAGGCCAGACTTTTAAGAGACGACTACTGCGATGGCTTAGGAGACTGTTTGCCCGCATGCCCTCAAGGTGCCATTACTTTTGTGGTGAGAGAGGCGGAAGCTTATGATGAAGAGGCAGTAAAGAAAAATATGGAAATAAAGAGAATCCTAAAGGAAGATCTGGCTTGTGGTTGTCCGGGATCTCAATCAAAAGTCATTGAGAGGGAAGAGCCCTTAGCAAAAGCACAAAGTACAGAAGGCCCAAAAAGCCAGCTTACACAGTGGCCTGTACAGATTAAGCTAGTTCCAATAAATGCGCCATACTTTAATGATGCTCACCTTTTAATTGCTGCAGATTGTACGGCTTTCAGTTATGGTGATTTCCATAATAAGTTTATTAAAAACAAGGTAGCCCTCATAGGCTGCCCAAAGCTGGACCAAGGTGATTACTCCGAAAAGCTTGGAGAGATAATTAAGAACAATTCCATTAAAAGCCTGACGGTAGTAAAAATGGAAGTACCCTGCTGCTCAGGCCTTGAGCATGCTGTTGTTAATGCTCTTAAATATTCAGGCAAGTTTATTCCCTGGCAGGTTGTAACAATCTCCACAGAAGGAGAAATTTTGGAGGACTAAAAAAGAGGGCTTCTTTTTAAGGAAGCCCTCTTCTATTTTTTTATCTAAAGTTCTTTTTCCTTCCTCTGCATCAATACTGCCGCAATTACTATTGCTCCTTTAAAGGCTTCTCTTAAGAAGGGCGGTACTCCCCAAAGATTTAGAAGGTTATTCATAACCGCAATTATCATAACTCCAAGGACAGTCCCCACCATGGAACCTTTACCACCTGCAAAGCTGGTGCCTCCTACTATAACAGCGGCTATAGCATCAAGCTCATATCCTGAGCCTGCGTTTGCGTAGTCCATGGAACCTATTCTTGCAACTTGCACGATGGCAGCTATGGATACTAAAAATCCCATAAGCACGTAGACTCTTCTTTTCACTCTGGAAACATTTATACCTGAAAGCCTGGCTGTCCTTTCATTGCTACCAATAGCATAAATGTGGCGTCCGAAAACTGTTTTTGTAGATACTATATACATGCACACCGCTATAATAAGCCAGTAAATAATAGGCATCAGCATCAGGCTTCCGATCTTTAAACTGGCAAGAGGCAGAAAGGCTTTAGGCACTGCAGGGTTATACCCTTGCATGAAGTGTTGAGTGACGGACCTGAATAATTTCATGGTCCCCAGTGTGGCAACGAAGGGCGGAATTTTCCCCTTAGCAATTAATACCCCCGTAAATTCTCCAAGGACAAGGCCAACGCCCATTCCAAGTACAACGGCTATCATATAGGCGGGAAAGCCCGTAATACCTGCATTTCCTAAAATGCCATGAGGTCCTGTATCCATAAGGACCATTATGAAAGCCCCTACAGCCACAAGGGTAGAGCCGACGGCAAGATCAATTCCTCCCGAAATAATTACAAAGGTCATTCCAAGGGAAATTATTCCCACACCTGAGTTGTTCCTCAAAACATTCGTAAGGTTTCTGCTCCAGGTGGCAAACCATTCACCAAAAGAATTGAAGTCAAATCCCAGGGCTTGAGCCTGAAGTATGAGCATCACCACCAGTATGAGGGTAGTGCTGAACAAAAGATTGTTTACCCACCTGTCCTTAAACCAGGTTCCGAACTTCATTAAAAAGCTTTTAGTTAATTCCATGGCTCTTTTCTCCACTTTCTGATAATTCGCCTCCCGTAGCTAAGCGCATAATATTTTCTTCCGTCATTTGCTTTCCTTTAATTTCTCCTCTTATTTCTCCATGATACATAACGTGGGTTCTGTCGCAGACTCTGATTACCTCCAAGGCTTCGCTGGACAATACCACTACAGCCATTCCTATGTCAGCAAGCTCCAAAATTATATCATAAATATCTTCTTTGGCTCCCACATCCACCCCTTGAGTAGGGTTATCAAGAATTAAAACCTTAGGGTCTGAGAGAAGCCATTTTGCCAACACTACTTTTTGCTGGTTTCCGCCGGAAAGACTGCCTATCATATTCGTGTCCTTCTCCAGTTTAATGCTTAATTTTTTTACCTGCCCTTTAAACTTTTCCCGCTGAGTTGCTCTATCTATCAATAAGCCTTTCTTGAGTTTTGGGAGTATAACGATAGTACCGTTTTCCAGAATGTTCATATCCTTTACAATGCTGTTTTCTTTTCTGTCTCTTGGCAGATAACCTATGCCCAGCTTCAACGCTTCTTCAGGATTCTTTGCCTTTATCTTTTTACCTTCAAGGTAAACCTGTCCTCTGTAATCTGTGGTGCCTCCAAAGATACTTCTGAAAAGCTCACTTCTGCCATCTCCTAAAAGGCCTGTAAATCCTACTATTTCACCTGCCCTTATGGAGAAGTTTATATCTTTATAGCATCGCTTAAGAGACATGTTTTCTCCTCTTAATATCTCTTCTCCAATAGGTCTTTCCCTCTGGAGATTTTCCGTTCTCACCTCATGGCCCACCATAAATTTAGCTAAATCGTTAGTGGTAACATCCTTTATATCTCCTGTGCTTACCATGGCACCGTCCCTTAGAACGTAATACCTGTCACATATTTCCACTACCTCCTTCAGCTTATGGGAAATGAATACCATTCCTACACCTTGGTCCTTTAAGGTTTTCATCATATAAAAGACCTGTTCGATCTCTACCTCAGTCAGAGAAGAAGTAGGCTCATCCATGATTATCATCTCCGCTTCCATCATAAGTGCTCTTGCTATCTCCACCATCTGTTTATAGGAAGCATCCAGATCTCTAACCATAGCTTTAGGATCTATTTTAACATCCATTCTCTTAAATATTTCCTCACACTTTTCACACATAAGAGGTATATCAAGAAAACCGGATTTTCTTTTCAATTCAGTGTTAATAAAAATATTTTCATATACCTTTAAATCCTCCACCAGGTTCAGTTCCTGATGGATAAATGCTATCCCTGCACTTAAAGAATCAAGAGGCTTTAAAAAGTCTCTCACCTCATCATCAACTTTAACAGTTCCTTTGTCCGCTAAAACTACTCCTCCCAAAATGTTCATAAGAGTAGATTTACCTGCACCGTTCTCTCCTAAAAGGGCAACGATTTCCCCTCCCTTTAATTCGAAGGTTACTCCCTTTAAAACATTGTTTGCCCCGAAGGATTTAACCATATCCTCCATCAATAGATTCATGACAACCTTTACCTTTATGCGAATTTTTTAAAAAAGGAGAGCTATGGCTATGCCATAGCCCTCCAGCTATTTTTAAAGCAATTAATTTTTGGTCAATTATAATTCATCCATTACTTTATTAGTAAGGAGAATTAGCATCAAGATAATCCTCATAGTTATCCTTGTCAACTAAGCTTGTAGGAATAACCATTGGGGAATCTACCTCTTCTCCGTTAAGGATATCTACTGCCATCTTAACAGCTTCCTTAACCATTGCAGGTGAGTAAAGTGCAGACTGTACCCACATGTCCGGATAATCAGGCATCATGTTGAAATATTCCTGACATCCGCCACCACCTGTTATAACTTTAATGTCTGTTCTTCCAGCTTCCATTATTGCCTGAAGCACACCGATTGATGTTTCATCATCAAGAGAATATACAGCATCAATCTGTGGATTGCTTACAAGGATATCAGCAAAGTCTGCCAAACCATCTTCACGGGTAAAGGCAGTTGCATACTCCTTAAGTACCCAGTTCTGGTCAATCTCTGCCATTGTATCTAAGAAACCATCCATTCTAAGCTTTGAAACAGAGCCTGAAGTAGGAACAGAAAGTGTAACTACGATTCCATCAGCTCCTATCTTATCAAAGATGTAGTGAGCACCTTGAACACCCATATCATAGTTGTCGCCCGTTACACGGTAAACACCATCTGCATCGATTTCGATATCAAAGTTAACTACTACGATTCCCTCATCAATAGCTTCCTGAATTGGAACCTCCATACCTTCCCACTGCGGGAATGCTACGATAGCCTCTGCTCCCCATGTAATGAGGTCCTCAAGCTGAGCCGTCATTTCTTCAGCATTGGTAGATGTCTGAACCTGATAGTCAAGTCCCATTTCCTTGCACTGAAGCTCTGCGTTATATGCAACTGCGGCAACCCATCCGTGAGTTACAGCAGGAGCAAGAATTCCAACCTTAAAGGCATCATCAGCAACATCTCCGCCACCACAGCAGCCTGCAAAGGATGTCATAACCAGCATGGCTACCATAAGAAATACGAAAATTGTTTTTTTCATTTTGTTCCTCCTTTTTTAAAGATCCCCTATAGGGGGCTATTTGTTCACTCCTATATTATATCAATATCATTTTTATATTTCAACTTAACAGCCTTGTTATTCTCCGTTTCTAAACAGCATACAGGCCCCCACTATTCCCGCATCGTTTCCAAGCTGTGCCTGTACAATGTTATAGTCGATTTTAAAGAAGGATTTTTCCCTTACCTTTTCTCTTAAAGGCGTAAAAAGAAAGTCACCGGCTTTTGACACTCCTCCACCAAGAGCCATTATTTCAGGGTCAAGGCAGGCGTTAATGGAAGTGATGGCAGCGCTTAAATTATCCACGAAGATATCAAAGATAGCTTTTGCTTCGAAGTCTCCTTCCTTGGCGCAATCTATTACAAGCTTTGCATCCACCTTTTCAAGGTCACCTTCGGATCTTTTTACTATAAGGCTGTCCCTTCCTGCTTCAATTACCCTTCTCCCCTCATTTATTATCCATGTGGCTGTACAGTAGGATTCCACACAGCCTAAGTTTCCGCAGCTGCACTTTATGCCTCCATACTTCAACATCATGTGTCCCAGCTCCACACCATTTTTTCTGCCTCCTGAAAAAAGCTTCCCTTTGCAGATAATGCCTCCACCAACTCCTGTTCCAAGAGTTAAAATAACAGCCGTATCGTAGCCTCTGAAAGCGCCGCAGCAAAATTCTCCAAGAGCCGCACAATCAGCATCGTTTCCTATGAGCACAGGTAAGTCGGGGAAGTGTTTCTTCATTTCGGAAACTATGGGAGTGCTGTGGTAATTTAAATTATGAGCGTGAATCACCATACCCTTTTCAATATCTATGCTCCCCGGCACTGCAAGGCCTATGGATGAAAGCTCGCCCCCCGCCTCTTTTAGAAGCTCTTGGATTTTTTCCGCTGTCTTTTCAACAACTGTTTCATAGCCGTCATCGGTATAAGGAATTATGGTTTTTGGCTTAAACTTCATATCGAGATCATCTATTAAGCCTATCTTTATATCGGTGCCGCCGATATCAACACCTGCTCTCAACATTTACTTCACCTATTTCCCTATTTCTTCCAACAATTCTAATACTGTTAAAACTTGTTCCTTCGTCACTATATCAGATTTTCTATTTTCCCTTATACAGTCCATAAAATGTGAAAGCTCATCTAAATACACTCCCGTAGGTGGCACATTTATACCTGTGGGGATCTTAATTTTTTCTTCCGTATCAAACACCCTTGGCTCCTTATCAAACTCATAAGCAGTTACTACGCCCCCTTTACTTTCCATAACTGCATTTTCAAAATATACTCTATACTCTGCAGTCCATGGGTACTCTGCATTGAACCAAGCCGCTTCGGCACAGACAGACAAATCCGGAAATTTATATGTAAACCTGTAGTGCTCCTTAAAGTTTTTGTCATCATTCCCATCTGCTGTATAGGAAAACTCTTTAGGCACTCCAAAAAGGCTTACTATAAAATCCAGATCGTGAATATGAAGATCAAAGGGCAGAAGTCCGCTTTTTTCTTTTTCGAACATCCAGCCTCCCTGGTTCCATCTGGGCCTTGCAGAAAGTCTTACGAAATATCCATCTAAAGCCTTTCCGTATTCTCCTGATTTAACTACCTGGGCAAGTGCCTTGTATTCAGGGAAAAACCTTAATACCTGACCCACATAAATGTTTAAGCCCTTAGCTTCCGCCTTATCGAACATGGCCTTTCCGTCTGATGCATTAAGGGCCAAGGGTTTTTCACAGATCACATTTTTATCTGCGTCTAAAGCCTCCATCACATGGCTTTTATGAAGAAATGTAGGTGTTGTCACATCCACCACATCTATTTCTACATTTTCCGCCATTTCACCGATTGAAGAATAAATCGGAATCTGCCATTCCTTGGCCTTTTCCCTATCCTTATGAGTTGCCCCAACGCAAGCCTTAACCTTCACCCCTTCAATATGCTCATAATTACTTTTGTGGACTGTGCCCATTCCCCCCAGTCCCACGAGTCCTATATTTATCATTTTAAGCCGCCTCCTACCCCATTAAGGTCTTTAAATACCTATAGCTTTGGGAAATTGCCTTCCTTACATCCTTTTTTGAACCTTCAAAAGCTCTGTCCTCCACCTCAAGGCAGCATGCTCCTTTATAGCCTATATCGTTTAATTTAGCTATAAGCTTTGGGAAGTTCACATCACCAAGCCCTGGAATTTTTGGAGTGTGCCACAATCCGGGGTAAGCAAATTTCCCGTAAAAATCCACTTTCTCCTGATCTATCTGCATATCTTTGAAATGAACATGGAAAATCCTATCAGGATATTTTAATAAAGGCATGTTCACAGTCATGCCTTGAAGTACCAGATGGCTGGGATCAAAACATAAGCCCATATTTTTGCTCATCTTAAACATCTCTTCCCATATATATGGTGAATGTGCCAAATTGTTTCCGCCGGGCCACTCATCTACAGTAAAGGACATGGGACAATTTTCGATGGCCACCTTGATCCCGTTATCCTCGGCCACCTTTAAAATTCCCGGCCAGTACTTTTTCATCAATTTGATGTTATCCTCCACTGTTAAAAGCCTGTTTTTACCTAAAAAAGTAGTAACTACAGGCACCTTCATAAGCTTTGCAGCTTTAATCACCTTTTTGATATGGTCCCTTGCCACTTTCCCTGTTTCAGGATCATCAGACATGGGGTTTGGAAAATATGCAAGAGCTGATATTTCAATGTCCTGCTTCTTTGCATAATCCCTGTAATACTCCGCCTTCTCCAAGGTTAAGGTATCCACATCTATATGGGTAATACCTGCATACCTTCTTAAAGCTTTCCCCTTAGGCCAACAGCATACCTCAAGAGACTTAAACCCTGTTTCCTTAGCATAGTCCACTACTTGTTCAAAAGTTTCATCGGGCAAAATAGCAGTTAACAACCCTAACTTCATCATATTCCTCACCTCTTTAAAGTTTAACCCAGGCTCTCTTTTGAGCCGACTCAAATACTTTATCGTTTAAGTACATCTCTCTTTCCCCGTCGGCAAAGGTGGCAAAGTCTCCACCCTTTGGAATGCCTTCTTCAATCTGCTTATAGAACTTCTTAAACTGCATTTTAAATGTATCGGGGAAACCCTCCACATGGCCTCCCGGATAGCCTATTACTTCTTTGGCCTCCTTCTCCACCAAGGATGGTTCCTTTGTAACCTTTTGATTAAATGCATCTCTTCTTCCTATAAACAGTTCGTTGGAATCTTCCGAGTCCCATTTTAAGGAACATTTGCTGCCGCTTATTTCTATTATCTGCTGGTTCTTTCTGCCTGCTGTCACCTGACTTACATTGACGCTTCCAATAGCACCCTTTTCAAATCTAAAGAGAATGGAACACCAGTCTTCAGTTTCAATTTTCTTTTCTTCATAATCCTCAGGCTTTAAGCTGACTCCCGAAAAGGTTTCCACCTCCTTCAAGGGCTTCTTCCTTGTTTTATGAACTATATCAAACTCAGCTATGAGTTCCACAGCTCTTTGACCTATAATGTTTTCCACCATATCGATCCAGTGGGAGCCTATGTCTGAAAAGGCTCTCGTCTTTCCGCTGACAGAGGGCTCCAGCCTCCAACTCCAGTCGGTGTCGTAAAAAAGCCAATCCTGAAGATAGCAGCCGTGAACTGCGAAAATATCTCCCACTTCGCCCTTTTCCACCAAAGCCTTCATCTCCTTAACTTGAGGAAACATTCTTAATGTATGGTTAACACAGGTCACCAGGTTTTTATCCTTCGCCATTTTGGCCAAAGCCCTTGCTTCCTCCAAAGAAACGGTAAAGGGCTTTTCCAGCACCACATGTATTCCTCTCTCCATAGCCTCCTTTGCCATTTCAAAATGGAGGAAGTTGGGTGTGCAGATATGAACCGCATCCAGGTTTTCTTTATCAAGCATCTCTTTATAATCTTCATAGCCTTTAGGAATAAAAAGTCTTTCTGCTTTTTCCTTTGCCCCATCCTGATCTGCCAGTGCCACCACCTCAACATTTCCCAGCCTTCTTAAGGCTTCGATGTGGGCTTGTCCAATGAACCCTATTCCTATTATTCCTGCTCTCATTTTCTTCATAGCTTCCACCTTCTTCTTTTAGATTATGAATCCTTGTGATTTTAAGTAATCGTAGGAATCCTTAACAGCCTTGTTTATTTCATCTAAATCCTTTGGTCCATCCTTTGTAAATTCTATTTCAATGGAAAAGGGGCTATCATTTTTAGCATCTTTAAGCTTCTTAAAGATCATGGGAAAATCCACGTATCCTTTTCCAAGAGCCGGGAAGTTCCACTCCTTTTTTCCTCCTGCCTTATCCTTCAGATGCAGGTACCCTATTTTATCCATGGCAATATCAAGGTCCTCTTCCATGTTCACATCAGCAAAGAAGATTACATTTGCAGTATCATAATTAATTAAAACACGGTCTGAATCCACAAGGTCCACTATTTCCTTCAAAACCTTTCCTGTAGCATGATCTCCATGTAATTCCAGAACCAGCTTCATATCATTTTCTATTAAGTAAGGAACAAAGTTCTTTACAGCCTTTGCCACTTCCTCATTTGAGGCATGAGCTTTATCCTCTAAGTGTGCTTCTCCAATAGAAGAGACTATATAGTCACAACCAAAGAACCTGGCAAGCTTCATGTTCATAACGAAATCCTTCACTCTTAAAGGATCCATCAAGTTGGCATGGCCGCTCATACTAAAGGGTATTAAGCCCATCTCCTTCATCATATCTTTTACTTGTGAAAGCCTTTCAAAGCTTTGGTTTGGAAACACATGCTCCGTCCACCCCTTTGTGGCAGTCAGCTCCACATACTTAAAGCCTGCATCCTTAATTCCCTTAAGAGCATCCTCTATTTTATATCCGTGATAGCAGTTTGAATTAACTCCTATTATTCTATCCACTTAACTATCCTCCCTTCACCTTTAACTCTATGTTGGTTTTCCCCTATTTTATCAAAGACATTTTTTTTCTACAAGCAAGACACCCTATCCCCTATCCTTTTTGCTCCGTTTGATGTACCATTACGTTATGAGAATTATGAAAAAAATCAAAAGGTTTATAGCCTTTCTCATAGTATTACTTTTAATTCCTGTGTTCATAAATTATTATGTTATCCTTGAAAGCAAGCCTTTAATAGCAGAGCCTGCCAAAGTGGATATCCTTAACATTGATCCCCAGTGCATTCTTGTTTTAGGAGCGGGAGTTACAGGCTACCTTAAGCCTTCTCCTATGTTAAAGGACAGACTTGATACGGCAATCCTTCTATATGAAGAGGGCATAGCCTCAAAGCTCCTTCTTTCAGGAGACCACGGCAAGCCTTACTATGATGAAGTAAATACCATGTTGAATTACTGTCTTGAAAGAGACATTCCAAAGGAGGATATATTCTTGGACCATGCGGGATTTTCCACTTATGACTCCGTAGTAAGAGCCAAGAAAATCTTTCAAGTAGAAAGGATGATTATAGTAACTCAAAGGTACCATCTTTATAGGGCCCTGTTTATTTCACAAAAACTGGGGATGCAAGCAATAGGCGTGTCTTCCACTCTGAAGGAATATAAGGGCCAGTGGGCCAGAGAGAAAAGAGAGTTCTTAGCAAGAAATAAGGATTTTTATCAAACTCTCACCTGGCCTGATCCACGGTATTTAGGAGATATAATACCCATTACAGGCGACAGCCTTTTAAGCTATGATTAAAAAGGACCATAAAAATGAAAGTTGATGAAACAAAAGAAATGTACCTGGAGGCCATATACCTTTTGGCCCTGGAAAATGAAAACGTGAGAGCAGTTGATGTGGCAAAGGCTATGGGCTACACCAAGCCTTCCATAAGCGTGGCCATTAAAAAACTTAAAGGGGAGGGCTATCTAGAAACAGATGACCACGGCTTTATCTGCCTGACAGAAAAAGGCCTTGATGTCTCAAAGCCTCTTTATCAGCGTCATATGATAATTGCAGAAATTCTTATGGCCATGGGAGTCAACAAGGGCACTGCCTATGAAGATTCCTGCAAAATCGAACACGACTTAAGCGACGAATCCTTCAGCGCCATCTGTCGCTACTTCGGGAAATACCCTGAGAAGGGCTGAACTTCTTTCCCTTCCTTGAAAGTCTTAACTACATTTAATTCCTTGTCCATTATAACCAGATCTGCTAGTTTCCCCACCTCTATTGAACCTGTTTCATGGTCCATAAATATTACTTTAGCAGGGTTAATGGTGGCTGCCTTAATTGCACTCTCAACTTTTATTCCAAAGCTTACAGCTCTCTTTACGCATACAGATAAAGGTGTGTTGCTTCCTGCAAGAGTACCGTCTTTAAGTTTTGCGGCACCGTCCTTTAAAAATATTCTTCTATGTCCGCTTTTATAACCGCCCTTTGGAGTATAGTCCAAAGGACACCCCATGGTGGACAGTCCGTCGCTTATTAAAACAATTCTGTCCTCAGAAAGCAGCTTAAAAGCCAGTCTTATGGCAGCTTCGTGGATATGGACACCGTCACATATCAGTTCACAGAAGATATCTTCTCTTTCAGAAGCCGCTCCTAAAATCCCCGGTGCTCTGTGAAGAAAGGGAAGCATTCCGTTAAACAGATGAGTCACAAGGGTGGCTCCTTTTTCAAAGGCTTCCTTTGCCTGATCGTAATTACATACTGTATGACCTAATGCCACAGTTACCTTGCTTTTATCAATTTCCTCAATAAACTTCATGGCTCCCGGAAGCTCCGGTGCCAAGCTTATAATTCTAACGGTATTTTTTGATGCATCCAGCAACTCTTTAAATACAGCCTTTTCAGGGTGAATCAAGTAGTTCTCATCCTGGGCCCCTCTTTTGTCGAAAGAAAAGAAAGGTCCTTCCATGTAAATCCCAAGAAGCCTTGCGCCCTCATTTTCTTCATCCTTCATAAAATCTTCCGTGCGTTTATAAAGGTCTAAAAGCTCATCCATAGGCATGGTCATTGAGGTGGGGAGAAATGAAGTCACCCCTACAGAAGCCAGGTATGAAGCCATTCTCTTCATCCCCGAAACCGTTCCGTTGGAATAATCCTCTCCTGCGGCACCGTGTATGTGGATATCTATAAACCCTGGTACAAGGTACTTCCCCTTTAAATCAAAGGTTTCTTCACCCTCATAAGGAGCAAGGTTATCTCCTATTTCCCTTATCCTTCCCTCATGGATTCTAATATCTGTTTTTTTAAAGGCAAAATCACCAAGAAGGATTTCACCATTTTTAAAAATCATGATGCTTACTCTCCTTATCCAACATGCATTAACGCATCTAAATCTGCCACCACTATAAGATTTTCGTGTTTCCCAAGGATTGAGCCCGGCACAGAAGGCGTCACAGGCCCATTTAAAACAGCCTTTAATGCCTTGGCTTTTTCAACTCCCGAAACTGCAAGCAGCACGGCTTTCGACTCCATAATAGGTTTAATGCCCATGGTGATGGCACTTTTTGGAACCTCTTCTCCCATCTCAAAGAATCTGGAATTGTCCTTAATGGTAGTTTCGTTTAACCTTCTTACATGAGTGTTATCTTCAAAGTGATCGTCAGGCTCGTTAAACCCTATGTGACCGTTTCGCCCCAATCCAAGAAGCTGCAAGTCTATGGGCCCCAACTGTCTTATTGTCTCATCGTAATCTTTACATTCCCTTTTTAAATCCTCTGCAAGGCCGTTTGGCAGAAAGGTATTGTTCTTAAGGATATTTACTTTTTCAAAAAGGTTCTTATCCATATAATGTCTGTAGCTCTGAGGATGCCTGCCTTCAAGGCCCACATACTCATCCAAGTTTAAAGTCTTCACAGAAGAAAAATCAAGCTCCCCCTCCATATACTTTTCACAAAGGATTTCATAGATCCCCAACACAGTTCCGCCTGTGGCAAGACCTAAAACAGAATTCTTCTTTAACAACATTTGAGCCCATATTATTGAGGCTGCCTTTTCGCTCATATCCTTATAATCTTTTGCTCTAATTATTCTCATTTTATTTACCCCCATAATTTCTTGGGATAAAGTCCTTTCTTTTTTAAACTTCCCATGGCATTTCTTACATGGTCCAAATCTTCCTTATATGTCATGCCCTCCCACTTGTCCTTGCTTTCCATAACCTTTATCTTAACCTTTTTTTCAGTCAACAGTCTTTCTATGGTGTCAGGTAACAGCCATTCAGCATTTAAAGGATCTTTCTTTAAATCATCCTTTAAAAAATCTTCAAACATTCTTAAAAGCTCATCTTTAAAGCTTTCTTCAAAAAGCCAGAAGTTCATGGATACAGTAGTGCCTTCAGAAATTTTCGTAAAAGGCTCCATCCCGTCCTTTGAATATACTATGTCTTCCCCCATTCTTTTGATATTCTTTCTTTCGTTTATATGTAAAAGATACCCATTTTCATCTACTTCACAAACACCTCTTGTTACACTTCCTTTATCTGAAAGAGTTTTTTCCACAAGGTATCCTACCATTCCGTATTCTTTTTCTTCCTTGTCTTCCAATTCCACAAGATAATTATAGGCTGTTTCAAAAGCAGCAGGACCGTAAAAATCATCGGAATTAATAACGCAGAAGTTTGCATCTATAAGTCGGCAGGCGGAAAGAACGGCGTGGCTTGTACCCCAGGGCTTAATCCTTCCTTCCGGAAAAACAAAGTCCTCCGGAACATGGGAAAGCTCCTGATAAGCGTACTGCACATCTATATATTTATCTGAATTCCCTTCAATAAGCTTCTTGAAATCCTCTTCAATTTCCTTTTTAATAACAAATATTACCCTTTTAAAACCTGCTCTTATGGCATCGTATAAAGCAAAGTCCAAAAGTATTTCCTTCTCCAAAGTTATGGGGGCCATTTGCTTAAGGCCGCCATATCGGCTTCCCAGGCCTGCTGCCATAATCACCAGTATCGGTTCTCTTTTCATTTAAGTCCTCCTCTTACAATATCTTCAACTTTTTGGTCCAGCGCCTTTATCTCCTCTCTTGAAAGCCCTTCTGTCAGAATCATGGGATGAATTATAAAGCCGACCTTGACTCCTTTAGTAACAATGCCTCTTTCTTCAAAGATCTTATAGGAATTGTTAATAGTAAAAGGAATTATGGGCACACCGGGTTTTGTGGCAAGTCTTAAAGAGCCTCTTTTAAATTCCGCCATTATTTCGTTTTTGCTTCTCGTTCCTTCCGGAAAAACTACAAGGGAGTAGCCTTCCTCTATTAATTCAATGCCCTCATTAATTGCTTTAAGAGAAGCTCTTGCGTCTTCTCTCTCAATAAAAACGCTTCTTATATCCTTAATCCATTTGCCATAAAACGGGAGTCTTGCAAGATTGTCCTTCGCTAAAAATCCTGTTTGGAATTTATCGAAGGCATACATACATAGGACTATATCTCCAAAGCCTTGATGGTTTCCCGCAAAGACCACAGGACCTGTATCAGGAATGTTTTCTTTTCCTTTTAAATCAATCTGTATATCAAAGTCCTGTATTACTCTTTTGCACCATTGTGTTGCACACTGAACTATATAGGTTCTTTCCTCTTCTTTGTTCCCCTTTTCTCTGGCTTCATATATTTTTTTCTTACAAGGCTTAAGCTCCGATAAAGCTCTTCTTAGCTTTATTCCGGGTACTATGTTCCTAATTATTTTCATAAAGCCTTTACTCCTAACTTACTGTACCAAGCCCAAAATTATCCTTCACTCTTTTCATGGTTTTTTCAGCCAAGGCGTAAGCTCTTTCACTGCCGTCTCTAAGGCAGACCACCAGCTCCTCTGAGTTCCTTATTTCTTCATACCTTTCTTTTATGGGTCTTAAGGCCGTAATTATGACCTCTCCCAGATCCTTCTTAAAGGCGCCGTACCCTTTCCCTTCGTTAAGCTTAACAATTTTCTCTATGGTCATTCCTGAAAAAACGCTGTATATGGTTAACAGATTGCTTACAGCAGGACGGTTCTTTTCATCGTAGGCTATATTATCAAAGGAATCAGTAGTAGCTTTCTTTACAGCTTTCCTTATGGTATCTTCATCATCAAGAAGAGAGATTCTGCTAAAGGGGTTGGGGCTCGACTTGCTCATCTTAGTCAAAGGGTCATCGAGGGACATTATCCTGGCGCCTTCTTTTAAGAACCTTCCTTCAGGCACAACAAAGGTGCCGGGGAATTTGTTGTTTACCCTGACAGCTATATCCCTTGTTATTTCAATATGCTGTTTCTGATCGTTTCCCACAGGTACTGTATCTGTATCGTAAAGTAAAATATCAGCGGCCATTAAAACAGGATATGTAAAAAGTCCTGCGGGGGAAGATTCCTCACCCTTGCTTTTGTCCTTATACTGAGTCATTCTGGAAAGCTCTCCCGTATATGTGTTACACATAAGTATCCAGGCAAGTTCAGAATGATAAGGCACATCGGACTGGACGAAAATAATCTGTTTTTTTGGATCTATTCCCACAGCCATATAAAGGGCTGCCACATCAAGGATATGTTCCTTAAGGACTTTAGGATCTGTAGGCAAAGTGATGGCATGAAGGTCCACCACACAGTAAAGGCAGTGGTTCTCCTCTTGAAGCTGCACAAATTGTTTAAGGGCTCCCAAATAATCACCTATATGAAAAATGCCCGTAGGTTGTACTCCTGAAAAAATTCTCATATGTACCTTCTATGCCTCCCTGTTGATTTCATGTAAAAATTTATCCTTAATATTTTTCTCAGCTCTTGATACTGTCATCTGAGAAATTCCTAAATAGTCACCTACCTCAGCTTGAGTTTTGTTTTCAATAAATCTCATTTTAAAAATCTGCTTGTCCTGGTCCTTCAGAGAATCAAGGACTGAGCGGACTATTTCTGCATATTCTATGGTCCCGAACCCCTGGTCCTCTCTTCCTGTATACCTTTCCAAAACAGCGCCTTCTCCCTCATCCCCCGTTTCATCGAAGGTTTGATCCAAGGACATGGGTTGATAAGCCTGACTGCTTTCCATGGCTTCTAAAATCATTTCCTCTGATGTTTCCAGCCTGTCTGCAATTTCTTTAACAGATGGATTTCTTGAAAGCTCCTGTGCCAGTTCATCTCTTGTTTGAGGAATAAGCCCTGCCAAGCTCTTTATCCTTCTTGGAACTTTAATAGCCCACTCTTTATC
>JAAZGD010000055.1 GCA_012511395.1 Clostridiales bacterium | reverse complement strand
TTCGGAGACTGGGTATACTATATCGGTATGGGTATTGCTATCGGTATGTGGAAGTATGCAGGTTATGAGTCCATGTCCACAGTAGCAGGTGAAGTAACTAACCCACAAGTTATTCCGAAGGCTACTATGATTACAGTTCCTTTAATTATGTGCGTATATATTTTCCCAACTATGGGAGGTTTAGCTTCCATGGGCATGTGGGAAGAATGGGGAACTGAAGTAGGCAACGTAGGCTACGGCTCAGTGGCAGAAATGTATTTAGGCCCTGCCTTTGGTGTCTTCTTTGTAGTAGTTGCCATCCTGGCCCAATGCTCTATATATAATACGTATATAGCATCAGGCTCAAGAGGCTTCTTCGTGCTTGCAGAGGATAACCTGGCACCACCTATTTTAGTAAAGGTTGACAAGAAGCACGGCGTACCTTATGTGGCAGTACTGTCTGTAGGTATTGTAAATATTATTCTTTGTCAATATGCATTTACAACTGTAATCGTTGTAGACGTATTCCTTCTGATTTCAGCTTATGCAATGATATTTATTTCGGCTTTAATCTTAAGAAAGAGGATTCCTGATGAAGAAAGAAAGTTTAAGATTCCGGGAGGCTATCCATTCCTAGTGGTGGTCTGCGTTGTACCTATTACAATCGCATTCATTGCTTTCTTCATAAACGGAACTGACTTCTTTATCGGTGGTATGCTTGGTATTATTTCAGGCCCAATCCTTTATGTTATATGGAAGAGGATGTATGGCGGTCTTTATAAGAAAGACCCTGTAAACTATCCTCTTAATCCAAAAACAAAGCTGGGCGTTGGAGATACTAGAAGAATGTCACTTAACTTTGCTTTCATAGCTTTTATGGGACTTATTTCAAGACCTTGGCTTCTTTGGTTTGAAGGAGACTGGGGCCCTGAGTATTATCTAGAAGAGCATGGATCAGGTTTCTTGTCAGACTTTTATGGCATGGTCAATGCAATAACAATTACAGCAATAATATTTGCAGTAATTGCTTTAGTCCTCTTCCTGTTAAGCAAAAAGGTTGAGCCACCAAAGGTAAAAAAAGCATAAGAAAATCTACTGAGATTTAAGGGACAGGAAACTGTCCCTTTTTTGTTTGTTTTAAAGGTTAAGTATACATTCTGCTCATGTTGACACATAAGGTGCTTTGCTTTAAAGTTAGATATACCTTTTAAGGTATTCGGGAGGGATAAAAATGAGTAAAAAGAATATGAAAACCATGGATGGAAATACGGCGGCAGCCCATGTGGCCTATGCATTTACAGATGTAGCTGCAATTTACCCTATTACACCTTCTTCCAATATGGCAGAGCAGGTAGATGAGTGGGCTGCATACGGGAGAAAAAATATATTCGGGCAAACCGTGAGGGTGGCAGAAATGCAGAGTGAAGCAGGAGCGGCAGGAGCAGTTCACGGCTCTCTTGCACAAGGTGCTTTGACCACAACATTTACTGCATCCCAAGGGCTTTTGTTGATGATTCCCAATATGTACAAGATTTCAGGGGAGCTGTTGCCGGGAGTATTTCACGTTGCCGCAAGAGCAATTGCAAGTCATGCTCTTTCAATTTTTGGAGACCACAGCGATATAGCTGCCGCCAATAAAGCAGGCTTTGCCATATTGGCAGCCTCTTCAGTTCAGGAGGTAATGGATTTAGCCGCTGTGGCCCACCTTAGCGCCATTAAATCGAGAGTTCCTTTTATACACTTCTTTGACGGTTTCAGGACATCCCATGAAATTCAAAAAATCGATGTGCTTGATTACAATGACCTTTCAAAGCTTTTGGATTGGGACAGCGTGAAAGCCTTTAGAGACAGGTGTTTGAATCCTGATAATCCTGTGGTGAGAGGCACTGCGCAGAACCCTGATATATTTTTCCAGGCAAAGGAAGCGGCAGGAAAGTATTATGAAGCAGTTCCCGGAATTGTAATTGAATATATGGAGAAAATCGGAAAACTTACAGGAAGGCATTACAGCCCCTTTGATTATGTGGGACATAAGGCGGCAGAACACATTATAGTGGCCATGGGATCATCCTGCGAAACTATAGAGGAAACAGTAGATCTGATGGTGAAGGAAGGCAGGAAGGTGGGGCTTGTTAAAGTAAGACTTTACAGACCTTTTGTAAAGGAGCTGTTCTTAAAGGCACTGCCAAAGACTGTGAAAAGAATTGCTGTTCTTGACAGAGTCAAGGACCCGGGCGCTTTAGGTGAACCTCTTTATCAGGATGTGAAGACAGCCCTTTATGACAGCAAAACAAGACCTGAAGTATATGGTGGCAGATACGGTCTTGGTTCAAAAGACTTTGCTCCCGGCATGGTAAGTGCAGTATTTGAAAATCTTGATAAAAAGAATCCGAAGAACGGATTCACAGTTGGTATCGAAGACGATGTTTATAAAACATCACTGCCATATAAAGAAGGAGTTTCAAGAGAACCGGAAGGTACTGTAAGATGTAAGTTCTGGGGTATTGGCTCTGATGGTACAGTAGGTGCAAATCAGACTGCTATTAAGATAATCGGCGACAAGACTAATATGTATGCTCAAGGATACTTTGCATACGACTCTAAAAAATCAGGCGGCGTTACCATTTCTCACTTAAGATTTGGAAAGTCTCCTATTAAGTCAACTTACTTTATAAGGGAGGCTGACTTTGTGGCATGTCATGCTCAAGCCTACTTAACACAATATGATATGTTAAGGGATTTAAAAGAGGGAGGAACCTTCCTTTTAAACTGCTCCTGGGATAAAAAAGAACTTCAGGACAGGCTTCCTGATTACGTTAAAAAAGAACTGGCAGACAAGAGCATTAAGTTCTACATAATAGATGCCTATAAAGATGCTGAAAAGCTGGGCCTTGGTAATCGTATCAATATGATAATGCAGGCAGCATTCTTTAAACTTGCAGATATAATTCCGCTGGAAGAAGCTATAAAACATTTAAAGCAAGCTATTGTAGATTCCTATGGCAACAAAGGCGAAAAAGTTGTCAACATGAACTACCAGGCTGTAGACCAAGGCATTGAAGCCGTGGT
>JAAZGD010000054.1 GCA_012511395.1 Clostridiales bacterium | reverse complement strand
GGAACCTCTACAATCACTCAACAGCTTGCAAGAAACGTATATCTTTCCGATAAAAAATCAGAGCGTTCCATAAGCAGGAAGGTGCGGGAAGCCTACTACACTGTTCAGCTTGAAAGAAAGCTTTCAAAGGAACAAATCCTTGAAGCTTATTTGAATACTATATTTTTAGGCTACAACTCCTACGGTGTTCAGTCGGCTGCAATCTCGTATTATGGGAAAGATATATCTGAGCTGGATCTCTTTGAAGCAGTATCTCTTGCCGCCCTGCCTCAAATGCCGGATCGTTTCGCCCTTATTAAAGCTTTGAACACAGAAGGCGTCACTGAAGACACAGAAGGTATTCTCTACAAAGGAAGTCAGTACACTTTCGTTATTAGCGATCTTAGTAAAGACAGAAGAGATCTGTGTCTTAAGCTCATGGCATCTCAAGGCATAATCTCCGAAGAAGAGCGGGATGAAGCTATTAATGATACTCTTGCCGCCCACCTTAATCCCGGCTTGGATGAAAGGTCGGAGCTGTCCACATACTTTACGGATTACGTAATAACTGAGGTTATTAAGGACCTGCAAAAGGACCTCCATCTTGACTATAACGATGCAAGACAAATCCTTTATACTAACGGCCTTACAGTTTACACCACCATGAATTCGAAAATGCAGGGCATTATCGAGAAAGAGTTTGCAAACTCCGGGAACTTCCCCAAGGTCTCCAATCTAAAAAAAGACGGTGATGGAAATGTGTTGGGAAGAAACGGCAAAATTCTTCTCTATAATTTTGGAACATATTTCAATGATGTGGGCAACTTCACTTTAAAGCCTGAGGAATACATAACCAATTCTGACGGTTCAGTTTCAATAATTAAGGGCAACCGGCTTAATATCTATAATATTACCGTTAAGGAAGAAACTGACTTCAGTCTTGAGTTTAAGCCGATTTACATTATTGAAGAAGGCGTATTCTACAACATTAACGGCGGAAATATCTTGATACCCGCAAATTATAAGACCAGGGACAAAGAAGGCAATTTAATTATTTCCAAGAGTTTCTTTGAGGACCATCCCGACTTTTTCACTTTTAATGAAAACGGTATGTCCGTTGGTCCCGAAGGATACAGCTTAAATCAAAAGGTTATTCAGCCTCAATCTGCCATGGTAATTACAGACTATAAAACAGGCCAGATTAAGGCCATGGTGGGAGGAAGAATTACTAAAGGCAGAATGCTCTTCAATCGTGCCACCTCTCCTAGACAGCCCGGTTCTGCTATTAAGCCTATGTCTGTCTATTCACCTGCACTTCAGCAGGCATATGAAGCCCAGGAAGCAGGCACCTCCCAATACTTTGAGACCTTTGATAATTACGGTAATGAAATACCAAACTTTTACGGGGATTACTGGACAGTAGCTTCCGTAATAGATGACTCACCTTTAAAAACAGGAAGCCAGGTATGGCCTAAAAACTGGTACAACTCCTACA
Organism: Clostridiales bacterium; assembly: GCA_012511395.1. Lineage (GTDB taxonomy): Bacteria > Bacillota > Clostridia > Peptostreptococcales > Anaerovoracaceae > JAAZGD01. The sequence continues at coordinate 2,228 of JAAZGD010000054.1, read as the reverse complement.
GAGGACTTATGAGTTTACGATATGCAGTTGAACAATCCGTTAACGTAGCCGCCGTAAAAGTAGTTTCCCAGGTAGGCTTTGATTACTCTGCCGATATTTTAGAAAAAATGGGTGTAACTACAGTGGAAAGGCAGAATCCTCAAGTAAATGACTTGAACCCCGCCGCCTTAGGGTTAGGCGGAATGACTAACGGAATATCTCCCTTGGAGATGGTTGGAGGATACGGCACCATTGCAAACAGCGGTAAATATATAGAGCCTGTCTGCTACACGAAAATCGAAAATAAAAGGGGAGAAGTTATTCTCACAAAAATACCAAAAACTAATCAAGTGCTGAATGAAGGTGTGGCTTACGTTATGAGCGATATTTTAAGAAGCGTAGTAACAAACGGTTTGGGGTCCCCTGCTTCTCTTCCCAATCAACCCGTCTGTGGAAAAACCGGAACTACAACAGATAATTACGATGCTTGGTTTGTGGGATATACTCCAAAATATGCCGCTTCCCTTTGGATAGGAAATGACTCCAGCATCGAGCTTTCACAAGGCTCAACGGCCGCATCACGACTTTGGAATAAAATTATGCGTCAATGTCTTGCCAACACTCCAAGGCAAGAGTTTGGACCTGCCCCTGATAATGTAGTATATGCCACAGTAGACGCCTATTCAGGAGGCCTTCCTGACGGCGGTCCTACAAAAGGCGAAATCTTTGTTAAGGGCACAGTACCTTCAAGGGTAATCAAGGCTTATAAAAATGTTGCCATCTGTGTGGATTCAGGGTATCTTGCGACCCCATGGTGCCACACGGTAATTTATAAATCGGGAACTGACAGAGGCTACGATGTGGATGATGTAAATGCCAGAGCCAATGAAATACCAAAGTACTACTGTCCTATTCATAACGGCGACATGAGCAAGTTTCCTGTGGATCCTTCAGGGCAGAACAGATATGACTTTGAAGAAATTGAAGGTGTAGAACCTCCTGCCCCTGAAGAGCCTGAGCCTCCTGTCACCGAGGAGCCTCTCCCTCCCCTTCCTGAGGAGGAAGAGGATGATGGAGCACCTTCTGAAGAGGTCCCCGGATGGCTGTAATAATACTTGCGTCAGGATCTTTACGAAGAATTGAGCTTCTTAAAAGAGAAGGAATAGCTTTTTTAACCCACCCTACAGATGTGGACGAAACTCTTAATCACCAAGGGAAAGCTGAAGAGCTGGCCATGTATCTGGCATTAAAAAAAGCTTTCTCAATTGAAAAAGAGTATTCAAAGGGGGAAATAATCCTGGGTGCAGACACCTTTGTGGTCTTTGAAAATAAAGTTTACGGAAAGCCTGTAAGCAAGGATGATTGTTTCAACATGGTGAGCGCTCTTTCAGGAAAAACCCATTCCGTTATTACGGGAGTAGCTTTAGTTGAAGCGGGAACAAAAAATAGAAAGGTATTCTTTGAGGAAACTGAAGTTACCTTTAAAGAAATTCCCAAAATAGAGCTTCTCAGTTATATAGAGACAGAAGAGCCCTGGGACAAAGCGGGAGGCTATGCAATCCAGGGCACCTTTTCCAAATACATAAAAAATCTTAAGGGAGATTATGACAACGTTATGGGACTTCCCGTCATAAGGGTTTTACAGGAGCTTAAAACTTTTAAGGCTTAATTTCCACCACCTTCAAAGAGGCTGACAGCCTCTTTTTTATTTCCTCAACATCAAGAGCTTCTTCAGATTTCAAAATATCAGAAAGTCTAGGTTTAGTCACAGGATGCTTTGGCACAAAAACTGTACAGCAATCCTCATAAGGAAGAATGGAAGTATCAAATGTTCCTATTTCCTGTGCTTTTTCAATTATTTCCGTCTTATCAAAAGCAATTAAGGGGCGAAGAACAGGAATAGAAACAGCCTCATCTGTCACTGCAAGGCTTTCAGCCGTTTGACTTGCCACCTGACCTAAGTTCTCCCCCGTCACCAGGAACTGACAATCTCTTTCCTTAGCCAGATCTTCCGCCACTCTATACATAAACCTTCTTGAAAGAACCACCATTTCATCTTCGGGACAATTTTTCATAATCTCTTCCTGGGCAGGAAGAAGGTTAATAATGTTCACTTTAAACTTCCCTGTATATTGAGACAGAATCTTGGCTAGATCAAGAACCTTTTGTTCTGCTCTTTGAGATGTATAGGGAAAGCTGTGAGAGTGAACTGCTTCTATGGCCATACCTCTTTTCGCCATCATAAACAG
>JAAZGD010000053.1 GCA_012511395.1 Clostridiales bacterium | reverse complement strand
GATTAGATTATCAGGTTCCACTTCAATCTTTGAAACCAGCTTTTTAACTCCCTCCTCCTGAAGTTCCTTTCGCAGCCTGTTAAGGGCTAACAGCCGGGCTACTTTCTCTTTAAGAAGGACTTCATCATCCAGGACTAAAACCTCATAGGCAGTTTTTGCATCTTCAAGTCTGCCTGCTGAATTTATAAGAGGCGCAATGATGAAGGATATATGCTCCGCTAAAATCTCTCTTTCATTTATGCAGGCAGCCTCTCTGATAGCGACTATGCTTTTTCTTCCGTTTTCGTTTATTTTCTGAAGTCCATACTTAACAAAGGTCCTGTTTTCATCTAAAAGCGGTACAATATCCCCCACCGTTCCAATACATAAAACATCCAAAAGCTCGTTAATGACGCTTTTGGGCAGATCGCTCTTCCTTTGAAGGCCTTGAGCCAGCTTGTAGGCCACTCCGCAACCTGCAAGATACTTAAAGGGATAAGTGCAGTCCTCCTGCTTGGGATTAATAAAAATACATCCTAAGTCCGTTGATTCTGCAGTATGGTGGTCTGTTATAAGAAACTCCAGACCCAGGGTTTTCCCGTACTCTATTTCTTTATGAGAGGTGCTGCCTAAATCTACAGTCAGTATTACATCCACCCCTTTTCCTCTAAGCTTCTTAAGGCTTTCTTTGTTTAAGCCGTATCCTTCATTGAATCTTGAGGGGATGTAATAGGTGAGGTTATCTGTCAACCTTGACAAAATGCTGTACAAAATTGCAATTGAAGTGATGCCGTCTGCATCGTAATCTCCATAAATGCATATTTTCTTGTTTTCTCCAATCCTTTCCAGTAAAAAATCCACTCCTTCTTTCATACCTTTCATAAGGAATGGATCATAGGTTTTTTGCGGTTTGGAAGAAAGAAGCTCCTTTATATCATCTTCTTTTTCAATACCTCTTTCTTTCAAAAGCGCTCTGATTTTTGGATGAAGTAACATGGGCATCATCTTAACCTTATATCCAATTTCTGGGGTTTTGATATTCCCCGTTAACTCTTACTTCAAAGTGGAGGTGAGGACCTGTGGACGATCCTGTAGATCCTGATTTTGCAATGGTTTGGCCTCTTGAAACCACATCTCCCACCTTTGCCACAAGACTGCTGTTATGGGCATATAAAGTGACTATACTGCCGCCGCGATCCACCATAATCATATATCCATAGCTGTTGTTCCATTCTGCTTTGATTACAGTTCCAAAGTTTGCAGCCACCACATTTGTTCCTGTAGGGCACGCTATATCAAGGCCTGTATGAAGCTTGTTCACCTTCAATATGGGGTGAAGCCTGTATCCGAATTCAGAGGTGATTCTTGTCTGCCCCGGTACAGGCCATGCCATAATACCGCCTGCATAAGCCTGGTCTCCCTGTAATTTCCTGATTTCTGCAATAAGTCTGTTGGCTTCCTGATTTAAAGCATCTATTTCTTTTTCCAGCTGTTTGTTTTCAGCGGATACTTGGTTCTTCTCCTGAGCCACAGCATTTTTGTCTCGTCCAAGAATGTTTTTCTTCGTTTCCACATCAGCCACATTTAATTTTAGTTCTTCCTGAAGAGATGCTAAATAAAGCCTTTGAGAGTTAACAAGCTTATGCTGAACATCAAGGTAAATCATCACTTCCTGATCAGCCTTGAAGATTCTTTTAACCCTTTCAATATTTACCATCATGTCGCTTATACCTTTTGAGCCTAAAAGCACATCTATATAGGACACAGTGCCGTTTTTGTACATGGTCCTAAGACGACTGTTTAAGGCTTCATTCTGCTTTGCCATATCATGTTCCAGCTGCTCCAGCTCCTGATATGCTTGTGCAATTTTCCCTTCCACAGAAGAAATATTACCTAAAAGCTTGTTTATATCATTTTGAGTAGCATTAATACTTTTCTGCAGTTCGTTAATTTTCTTTGAAAGCTGTGTCTCTTGGCTTTTGCCTTGAACAAGCTTTACCTGCAAATCCTTAATCTGCTCTGTCAAATTATTAAGCTGTGTCTGAGTATTTGCACCAAAAGCAAAGGGTGCAGAAAAAAGCCCCAAAAGCAGTGTCATTATTAATGTGGCTGTAATTACTTTTCTCATTTTATGTGTCCAAATACTTTCTCATAGAAATAATACTGCCTGAGGCGCCTACTGAAATACCTAAGGCTATGAATATAATAGCAAGATTAAAAGCTAAGTACTTTACAGGCACCATAGGGATACCTACTATTAAGAGAATCTCTGCACCTACTAAACCCATGGCCTTGCTGTAAATCAATGATACTATGCCAAAGGCTATAAGTGCTGATATTAAGCCTATGAAAATTCCTTCTAACAGGAAAGGCCCCCTTATAAACCAGTTGGTTGCCCCTACATACTTCATAATCTCTATTTCTTTTCCTCTTGAGTTAACAGTGAGTTTAATGGTGTTTGTTACAACTACTACTGAAACTGCAATAAGAAAGATCATCATTACAAGCGTTGCAATCTTTACCGACTTTGTTATGGAAATAAGCTTTTCTACAGTATCCTTATAATACAGAATATCTTCAATCCCTGAAAAGGTCTTTACCTTTTGAACTACCGCATCTGCTCCTTCAAGGGTTGCCACATCTATTTCTATGGCATTGGGCAGTGGATTTTCCTCTAAGGATTCAAGAAGATAGCCGCTTTCCCCCCACTGAACCTTCCATGCTATCAAAGCTTCCTCCTTCGATATGTACCTGGCCTTAATCACTTCATCCATATCGTTTAAGTCTTTTACCATTCTGGCAGCCGCCTCTTTATCTGTAGTTTCAAGGAGAAAGACTTGAACCGTATCATAATCCTGCTTTGCAGCTTCCATGGCCACATCAAGGTTCACAATAAAGGAAAAGAATACCCCTAAGATGAGCATCATGGCAACAATTGAAAAAATAGATGCCAGACTCATGCCCTTATTTCTGAAAAGCTGCTTGGCCCCTTCCCTGAAGGCGCAAATAATGCTAATCCCCATAGTTGCCAAAAGCTCCTTCCTCAGGCACACATTTCTGGCTTTCTTTGTACCCGTAGCTTCCCACATCATCTCTGATTATGTGGCCGTTTTCTATTGCTATTACTCTTTTATTCATTCTGTCCACAATTTCTTTTGCATGAGTAACCATAATTACAGTTGTGCCTCTGTTGTTAATCCTCTCTAAAACCCGCATTATCCCCCAGGCTGTATCAGGGTCCAGGTTGCCTGTAGGCTCATCTGCAATTAAAACTGTAGGATTGTTTACAATGGCTCTTGCAACTGCAACCCGCTGCTGTTCTCCTGCAGAAAGCTCATGGGGATATTTATCTCCTTTGTCAGGAATTCCCACAAGGTCTAGAACCTGAGGGACCTGCCTTTTTATAGTTCTTTTAGTAGATCTGACTATTTCCATGGCGAAAGCTACATTTTCAAATGCAGTCTTTTTTGGAAGAAGACGAAAATCCTGAAAAACTATACCTATGCCTCTTCTTAAAAGAGGTATTTCCCTGTTAGAAAGATTTCCCACCTCCATGTCGCCAAAGCGTATAACTCCGCTGTCAGCTTCAAGCTCCTTAAGCATCAGCTTCACAAATGTTGATTTACCTGCGCCGCTGGGGCCTACAAGAAAAACGAAATCCCCCATCTTTATGGAAACGGAAACATTTTCAAGACCCACTTGTTCTTTGTAGTACTTGGTAACATTTTCAAATTCAATCATATGTTTTTTTGTCCTTTTCCTATATCTAGTCTTAAGAACCGGTTCTTTCCTATTATATAACAACATATGGGCTTATTAAAGACTTAATTTATTCTTTATTCAGACCATCTTAATGTTTTTTAAAAACTCAAGTATGGAAGTCTTAAAAGGCTCTATGGAATCGGGAAATGTCATGGCATACTCTATGTTATAGAATTCTCTCTGATCTATTAAGGGAATGGTCAAATCAGGTTTTACCTTTAGAAAGTCAAATAATTCCCTTTTATTTACACCTTCGTTCATCTTGTTCAATATGTAATACAAAGGTGTGCCTTTTCCCTCAAGGCTTTTTAGATAATCAAGCAAATCTTTTCCAAAAATCAGTTTGGAGGGAGCAGGGTCTATTACCACAATAATTTTGCTCATTTCCTTCAGCAGCGTATTAAGCTCCTGAAAAGAATTTACATCAAAATCAGCCACTATAAATCCCGAATCAATATTATGCAGAAGGTGCAGCTTTTCAATTAAAGTTAAATTCCTGTTGTACCTCTTAAAATCCTCTGTCATCAGCACCCATCCAATGCCTTCCTCTCTGTTAACCTTTGTTTTCACGCTGTTTCCTTCAGCTGTCTCCTTGTAAAAATCTGTAAACTCCCTGCCTAAAAAGCGCATATCCATACCGTAGGTGTGATATATTAAAGGCTTTTTACAATTTAAGTCTCTCATTTCCACATACTGTACCAGCTCATCCTTGGCCCTTGAAACAAGCCTTGCTATGGTTGTCCCAACGGAGGTGACGCCTGACTGCCTTCCTATGCCCACAACACCTACCTTTAAGGATAAGTACCTGGGATTGTTGCTTTCCTTTACCTGTTCCCTGAACAGAAACCTTTTCATATCATTTTCCTTCCTTCTTTACGTATTTACAGGGAAATTATATATGGCTGCATATGGATTCCCCCGGTCTTTGTAATAAAAAAACGGAAGTTGTCTTCCGCTTTCGTTAAATTCTAATTTAAAGCCGTAATAAATAATTATAATACTTCTGTGGTCCAGGAATACCGGTCCTCTAAAGCTCCTGTTTGAACGCCGTATATATAGTCGTAAAGCTTTTGGGATAGTTTTCCGATTTCTCCATTATTAATTATAATTCTTTTGTCTTTCCACATAAGCTCTCCCACAGGAGATATTACTGCGGCAGTACCTGTAGCCCACATTTCCTTCAAAGTGCCTTTCTTTTCCCCATCAAATACCTCATCAATGGTGATCCTTCTTTCAGAAACCTTGTAGCCCCAATCTTTAAGCAGCGTTAAAACAGAATTCCTTGTTATTCCGGGAAGTATGGTGCCCAGAAGAGGAGGTGTAATAACTTCATCACCTATTAAAAAGAATGCGTTTGAAGTGCCTATTTCCTCCACATACTTTCTTTCCATACCGTCAAGCCAAAGCACCTGTTCAAAGCCTTTTTCCTGAGCTTCCACCTGAGCTTTCAGACTAATAGCATAATTAGCGCCTATTTTTGCATCTCCTGTGCCTCCAAGTGCCGCTCTTACGTATTTGTCCTCCACATAAATTTTCGTAGGTGTAAGACCTTTCGCATAATACAACCCCACAGGGGACAGGATTATCATAAAGAGGTAATTATTTGCAGGACGCACTCCTAAAAATCCTTCATTTGCAAAGATGAATGGCCTTATATATAAAGAGGTCCCAGGTTTATCAGGCACCCATTCTCTATCTAAGCCAACTAAAGCTTTTATGGCTTCCACCATAAGGCCCTCGGGAAGGGGGGGAATACACAGCCTTTCCAGAGTTCTTTCCGTCCTTTTTTCATTCATTTCAGGCCTGAACAGCAAAATCCTTCCGTCCTTTGCTTTATAGGCCTTTAAACCCTCAAACATCTCTTGGGCATAGTGAAGGACTACGGCTGCAGGCTCCAGCATAATCGGTCCGTAGGGAAGAATTCTTCCGTTGTGCCATCCCTTTGTAATGTGGTAATCCATCATAAACATGTGGTCCGAAAAAACAGTTCCAAACTTCAACCCTTCCGTGTCAGGTTTTACTTTTGGATTTACAGTCTTTGTAATTGTAAATTTCTGTGACATCAGCTCTCCCTCCTTTGTAGCTTAACTTGCCCTCTCCTTTAAAAGCTTAACCAGGACGGCCTTCCAAACAATTTCACTTTAAAAAGAGACAGGTTTTCAGTATTATCTTTTGTGAACCGGGACAACACCTTATCTTGAACCATGTCATAAACCAAAGGAATGCCCCTTTCTTTCTCCACTTCTTTTAAAAGATTATGGCCTTCTATAATATTATTCATAGCAGTCTCTTCCAAAAGATTTGAGTTGTTAACAAGGCCTTTAATCTTCAGTCCCGTTTTTTCTTCAATCCTGTTTATTTGGCTTATAATCCCTTTGAGGTCACAGGTTTCTTTTCTGTAGATGTTAACCACTAAAAGCAGCAGCCCATCCTCCTCCACCAGCTCTTTTTTTATTTGAGCCAGAATAATAGAGCCTGTGTCATCTCCTCCCAGATCATAAACACCAATGTAGTCTTTGTTCTGTAAAGGAATCTTTATTTTAGCAGATACTGCAGGAAGCTCCTCCGATATATCATAACCAAAGGTGTTTGCAATAACCCTTATGCCTAAATCCGTTAATTCCTTCTGCTGTTCTCTGGACCTGAAGTAAGGATTGATAATTTCCAAATCGCAAATAGCGACTTTTTTATGAGTTTCCCTTGATTTAACAGAGTAATTCAATGCAAACTCTGTTTTCCCCGATCCTGCGTGGCCAAGCACAACGGTAATTCTGTTTAAAGGCGGTGTTTTTCCTTCTCCCATAAGGAAATGGCCTCCTTGTTCAAGGAAATTATATCATCTGACTTTCCCTGAAATATATATTCCAGAATATCGTCCATGTTTCCCCTTTCCATTATATTGATTTCGGAAAGAACCGCTCCCAGCATTACCACATTGGCCACCTTTTCGTTTCCCAAGGCCTGGGCCATCTTTTTAGGGTCCAGATAAACAGATTTTACAGAAGGCTTTATGAAAGGTTCTTTAATCATTCCGGAATTTAAGAATATGAATCCTCCGGGAACCACATCCTTTGAGAATTTTTCAAGAGAAGAGCCGTTCATGGCACAAAGAACGTCAATACTGTCTGTAATAGGCGATGCAATCTTTTTATCTGACACTATTACAGTGCTGTTTGCGGTGCCGCCTCTCATTTCAGGTCCATAGCTTGGCATGAAACTGACTTCAAAACCTCTTCTCATAGCAATTAAAGCCAGTATTTGCCCCATGGAGATAACTCCCTGACCTCCAAATCCGGCAAAAATAAATTTAGTTACCACGGTTATTTCACCTCCAGAGGATTCTTAAACTGTTTTACGGGGAATACCTCCATCATGTTTTCAGCAAGCCATTTCATGGCGTCAGAAGGTGCCAACCCCCAGTTAATGGGACATATGGATAAAAACTCCACAAAGGCAAACCCCAGCTTCTTCTCCTGGACTTCGAAAGCTCTGCTCACAGCCTTTTTTGCCTTCCTAATATTTGCAGGACTGTTAAGAGCAACTCTTTCCACATAAACTGCTCCCTTTAATTGTGACAGCATCTCACACATAACGGCCGGATTTCCCGAAACAGCAGGGTCCCTTCCCATTACGGTTGTGGTGGTCTTTTGCCCTTCCAAAGTGGTGGGAGCCATCTGCCCGCCCGTCATTCCATAAATAGCATTATTTATGAAAAAAGTACAAAACTTTTCTCCCCTTAAAGCAGCATGGACTATTTCCGCCATACCTATAGATGCCAAATCACCGTCTCCTTGATAAGTAAACACATATGCATCAGGGTGGACTCTCTTTATGCCCGTGGCTACTGCAGGCGCCCTTCCATGGGCGGCCTCAACCATATCCACATCCATGTATTGATGGGCTAAAATAGAACATCCTACGGGAGATATTCCAATGGCTTCCCCCAGTTTGCCCTTTTCCTCAAGAACTTCCATAATAAGTCTGTGAGCAATTCCGTGGGTACAACCGGGGCAATAATGAGTTTCCTGATCTCTCATGCCCTTGGTATATTCAAAAATGGCTCTCATATCTCTTCCTTTCTATAAAAGCTTTAAGGTTCTTTCCACTATTTCTCCGGGAGTAAGCAGCATGCCTCCCGTTCTGTTAATAAGGCTTACAGGGAGCCTGCCCTTTAGGCTTAGCTTTACATCATCAATCATTTGACCCATGGACAATTCACATGAAACTACCATTTTGGTGGATTTATCAATACCATCGAAAGCTTCACGGGGAAAAGGCCACAAGGTCTTTGGTCTTATGAGTCCCGTCTTAACACCTTTTTCTTTCAAAAGCTCCATAGCCTCCTTTACCATTCTTGATGTGGTGCCAAAGGCCACATAAACAATTTCAGCATCTTTTAGATCCACTTCTTCAAAGGAAGGCAGTTCCTTTACGGCTTTGTCGTACTTCTCGAAAATTTTAAGAACGTGTTCCTCCAGCAATTCCTGTTTCAAGTAAACTGATTTAATCACATTTCTTTCTCTCTTGTTTTTATGCCCCGTCAAAGCCCAGGGCTTTGTTTTTAGGATTTTCTCCAGGGAATACTCTTTATCCATGGAGGGCAATGTAACAGGCTCCATCATCTGTCCCAGCATTCCGTCCGCCGCAATAAGCACAGGGTTTGTATACCGGTCTGCAATTTCAAAGCCTTCGACAATCATATCCATGGCTTCCTGTATTGAAGCGGGAGCAAATACTATTAAATGATAGTCTCCGTTGCCCCCGCCTCTTGTTACCTGATAATAATCTGCCTGGCCGGGCTGAATATTTCCTATTCCCGGACCTCCTCTCATAACGTTTAAAACTACTACAGGTGCCTCGATGGAAGCTAAACCGGACAACCCCTCCTGCATGAGAGCAAGGCCCGGGGATGAAGAGGAAATAAATACTCTTCCGCCTGCAGCCGATGCACCGTAAGCCATATTTATTGCCGCCAGTTCACTTTCTGCCTGCAAAAAGAAGCCTCCGTAGTTTGGCAGCTCTCTGCTCATAAACTCGGTCACCTCATTTTGAGGTGTAATGGGATATCCAAAATAGTATCGGGCACCGCCCAGGATAGCTGCCAATCCAAAGGCCTCGTTGCCCTTCATTAATCTTCTTTCTTCCATTCTAATCCTCCTTGATGTAAACGTTGATTACGCCATCAGGGCAAATTGTCGCACAGCTTGCACAACCTGTGCATTTGTCTTCATCTATAATTCCAACAGGATGATAATCTCTTATATTTACTTCTTCAAGATCAAGAGCAAGAATCCCTTCAGGGCAGACCTCTACACAGAGCTGGCAGCCCTTACATCTGTCTTTTCTAAAAACCAGTTTCCCTTTTGCCAATATTATTCACCTGCACTTCCCCTTATTATTTTAGAAGCCTTAAGGCTTCCCCAACAATATCTTGTGCCTGCATATGGTATTTTTCTTTAAGCTCTTCAGGCTTTCCCGATTCTCCAAAGGTATCCTGTTGACCTACAAAGCCCATTCTCACAGGATACTTCTCAGATAACACCTGGGATACACAGGACCCCAGTCCCCCAATAATACTGTGCTCCTCCGCTGTTATTATTCCTTTAGTTTCCTTAGCTGCCTTTAAGACAAGCTCCTCATCAAGAGGCTTGATGGTATGCATATCGATTACTCTTAAAGAGACTCCTTCTTCTTTTAAAATGTTGTGAGCGATTATTGCCTCGTTTACCATAATACCTGTGGCTATAACAGCAAGGTCATCTCCTTCTCTTACGGTGTTGCCCTTTCCCAGCTTTATATCTTCCGTATTTTCATAGATCATAGGAACTTTTGCTCTTCCCAGCCTCACATAACAAGGTCCCTTGTAGGCACATACCTGCCTCATAAGTTCCATGGTGGAATTTCCGTCAGAAGGATTTACAACTACCATGCCCGGAATAGTTCTCATAAGAGCGATGTCTTCAAAGGTCTGATGGGATGCTCCATCCTCTCCCACTGTAATACCTGCATGAGTGGCACAAATTTTCACATTTGCCCCCGTATACCCAATAGAATTTCTAATAATTTCAAAAGCCCTTCCCGTGGCAAATATTGCGAAGGTGGATGCACAAACGATTTTTCCCGATAAAGCAAGACCTGCCGAAGTCCCATACAAATTTTGCTCCGCAATCCCCATATTGAAAAATCTTTTGGGATACTCTTTGGAAAAATCATAGGTCATAGTTGACTTTGACAAGTCTCCGTCAAGAACTACAAGATTACCGTAAGTTTCACCAAGCTCAAGAAGTACCTTTCCGTAAGCCTGCCTGGTGGCCATTGTCTCTGCCATTACCATTCACCTCCCACTTCCGATAATGCTTTTTCAAGCTCCCGGTCATTTGGAGCTTTCCCGTGCCAGCCTGCCTGATTTTCCATAAAGGATACGCCCTTTCCCTTAACGGTTTTTGCAATTATACAGGTTGGCTTTCCTAAAACGTTTTTGCTTTCATTTAAGCCGTCGATTATTTCCTTCAGGTTGTGTCCGTCTATGGATATTACATTAAACCCAAAGGCCTCAAATTTTTTGTCGATTGGCGTAACTGTCATTACATCTTCATTTTTGCCGTCGATCTGCAAACCGTTAAAGTCAATTATGACTGTAAGGTTATCAAGGCCGTAATGACCTGCCGCCATGGCGCTTTCCCATACGAGGCCCTCCTGAAGTTCTCCGTCTCCCAGAAGCACATAAGTTCTGGCGCTGTTGCCGTCAATTCTGTCGGCAAGGGCCATACCTATGGATGCGGAAAAGCCTTGGCCAAGAGAGCCTGTAGATGTTTCCACTCCGGGAACCAGCTTATGGTCAGGATGACCTTGAAACTTGCTGTTCAATTTTCTTAAGGTTAAAACTTCGCTTTTATCATAGTACCCTCTTTCAGCCAAAACACAGTATAAAGCCGGCGCTCCATGGCCCTTTGACATAACAAACCTGTCTCTTCCTTGCATATCAGGGTATTCAGGGTTAATATTCATTTCGTGAAAGTAAAGCACCGTCAAAATATCCGTACAGGAAAGAGAGCCGCCGGGATGACCTGAGCCGGCCTCATGAGTAGCAAGAAGTATACCCCTTCTTATATTTCTCCCTTGCCTTTCCAATTCCAATAAATCCATTTTCCGCTCCTTTAATTAATTTTTGTCCTTATTACCTTCGCCATAAAAGCAGGCAATCTCAAGATTCTTGAAAATCTTTTAGGTTCCTTTATCACTCTATAAAACCATTCTAAACCATATTTTTGAAAGAACAAGGGCGCCCTTTTTATGTCGCCTGCCCATACGTCAAGACTGCCTCCCACTCCCATGGCACACCTTACTTTATCAAATTCCTTTTCATACTTTTTTACAAATAATTCCTGCCTCGGTGATCCCATGGCAACGCAGAGGAACAAGGCATTGCTTTCATTTATGTCCTTGATTATTTCATCTGCTTCATCCATGTTAAAGTATCCGTTGTGGGTACCTTTTATTTCAATATCAGGATAAACTTTTTTAATGTTTAAGGAGGCTCTTTCGGAAACACCCTTCTGGCCCCCAAGGAGGTAGCAGGACAGTTTGTTTTCGTTAAGATAGGAAAAAATCATATTAAGAAAGTCTATTCCTGTAACCCTTTCTTTAAGGGGGTTTTTGAGAATCCTAGAAGCATACAGAATGCCTGTACCGTCGGGGATTACCAAGGATGCACTTTGTATAATTTTTTTAAGCTCTTCATTTCCCGTTGCCATAAGCAGGATTTCAGAATTGGGAGTCACTATTAAATCCAAGCCATCCTGAGAAATCATGGTTTTAAATTTATTGAGAGCCTCTTCATATGTTATGTTGTCTATGGGCATATCCCAAAGATAAAATCTGTCCTTCATGATCCTTTGCTTTTTTCAAGTATTTCAATAATCAATGCTTCGTTTACAGAAAGGCTTTCCACCAACTTTTCAACTTTTTTGGACACTTTTTCCTGTACTTCCTCATAAGAAGGTTTAAGCAGACTCTCGACCTCTTCCACAAAAAATTCATTATGAAAATCGATGGTGGATGAATGAGCCTTCAAACCTATGGAGCTTAAAAATCTGTTAACCTTGGGGTCATAACTTATGCCAATCATTTTCACACCCATTATGGCAGCATGGATAAGTGAATGAAGTCTGACACCTGCCAAAAGATCCATATTGCCTATTATAGAAAGCATTTCCTCTGTCAAGTATTTGTTGTCAATAGTATAAACAAGAGGCCCCAATCTATGCTTCAGCTCATTTATCACAGCCACATCCTCATCAAAGTGAAAGGGTATTAAGACTATTTGGCAGTTTTTCTCAAGGCTTAAGGTTTTCACCGCCAATTCCAGCTGGTCCACAAAGGGAGAGGTTATATCTCTTTCTTTAATAGCAAAACCTATTACAGTTTTTCCCGCTTCCCTTACAAAGCCTTCTGTTCTTAATATTTTCAAACCCTCCTGAAGGTCCACTCTCGGTATCCTTAAAACAGGATCTGCCGCCACCTTAATCCTGTCCTCCTTTAATCCTATTTCAATTAAAAAGTCCTTTGACAGCTCATCTCTGACTACTATGCCCTTGGCTTTTTTTAATGTACATGCAGTCAGTCTTCTGTTAATCCCCGTCTTGATGGGGCCTATACCTTGACTGTATATGAACACAGGCTTTCTAAAAAACATGGCACCCCACATTATCATGAGATAGTACAGGATACTTCTTTTGCTGGTCACATCCTGAAGCAGACTGCCTCCTCCCGATATTAATAGATCAGTTTTGCTTAAAGCCTTTAAGACCTTAAAAGGAGATTTTCTGTCAACAGATTTCACCTTGAATTTTTCAGATGTCAGTAAGGGTGTTTTTGATAAAACAGTAATCAATGCCTCAGGGATCTCTTTTTTCAAAGCATCCACTACAGCCTTTAAAATAGATTCATCTCCGATATTGTTAAACCCGTAATAGCCCGATATGAGAATCCTGGTCATAAACCCATGAACCCCTTCTTTAGATATTTGTTATAAAGCTTGTTCAAAATTTCAATTACGAAAATCCAGATCAGTCCTAAAATAAGGCCGAATAAAAGTCCTATAAATGTTCTGTAAAGTCCCAGGTAAAGAGGTGTCCTTATGTGCTGAAATGTGTTGGCGACAGAAGTCATGCCTATGACTCCCAAAAGGCCTGAAATCATACTGATAATTTTCAGTCTTCTCACTGAAGCGTAAACCATTACAGATATTGCAGGAAATGCAATTAGAAATTCCTTGCTCCTAGGTCTTGCCAAAAGGATATCCTCCAGATGGTTTCTGAAAATCATCTCAAGGCTGCTCACCTTTAAGGTGGAGCTGTGGCCCGTCCTTATTATATAATAAACACCCATACCTAAAATTATGACCGCTATAACTGCCATCCAAATTTTAATCTGAGTGTTCAGCATCTTCTTTATATCTTTTCCCTCTAAAATCCCGAATGTGGCTTTTTCCTCATGGCATCCGAAAAATGCAAGATAGGAAAAGACAAAGACTAACAGAGGAATAAGCTGAGCTGCCTTCACACCTCTGAAGATATCTATTTCCAGCATATAGGAAATGGATGATATAGGCGCCGCAGACATAAGACCTCCAAGAAGGGCCACCATAACAGACACCACCAATGTAAGGGATGCAATTACCATTATGCTTAAGGTTCGGCTGTCTTCAGATAGTCTTAATGAAGCCTGCTTACTCATGGCCACAAAGTAGCTTAAGGCGATGCTTGAAAATATTACAGCTCCTGAAAAAGCACACAGAAGTTCGTACATATGAGGCATTTTAAGAGCCATGAAAATAACTCCCAGGGAACCTGCGAGAGCCAGCACCGTTTTCACCCTTCTGTTCATTCTGAAAAGTGTGGACAAGAGAATTAAAGCTCCAAAAATGCTGCCTAACCCTACCATTATTTTTAATAGGAGGCTTACTTCATAGGGGATATACTTTTCCGCCTCCCCCATATAAAATCCGTGTTTCTCCAGTCTTTCCTCAAGGCCTGTAAAAAGCGCCTCATACTCATGAGGATCTGTTACATAAGTGTGCAGATCTTCATTCTCAAAAATTGGTCTGTAATATATTACTCTGATATTTCTTTCCACTATAGCTCTGTACAAGGTGTTCTCTATTTCCTCAGAACCCTGGTAGCCGTAGTACTGATATCTGTTTTGTATATAAGGCCATACAGTAAATACTCTTACGTTTTGGTAAGATGTCAGTTGGGAAACCTCCAGCAAGCCGAATTGCATTATGTTTTGCCTCTGATTTGTATTTTCAATAAGGCCCAGCTTTATATTATTTTTGGTAATATAGTTCTCTATAAAATCCGTACCCTCATCAAAACCTAAAACGGCCTGTCCTCCAATAATGATGTAATCCGGCATAATGCCGTTTTCTTCATACCCTTTTGTAACTGCCCGGGCAAATTCATTGGAATTATATCCTGAATAGCTCATGGTTCTGGGCACTATAACGAAGCCTGCATCACGGCACTTCTCAACCTTTTCTTTAAGAAAGCCCAAGCTTATATACATAATTTTCGAGCTTACCACATCTATTCGCTCCTGATATCCTCTGTTGTTGGCATTCTGATACTTATACTTTTCTGAATAAAGAGCTACATCTGAGGTCCCGTCTATAAAAATGTACAGGCTGTCCCCCTCTTCAAAGAGAATATACAGGTCCTTGTCAATACGTTCCTCTATACCTTTTTTTAAGAAATTCGCTATTTCTTTCCCCTTGGCTTCTGCTATAACATCGAAGGAATCGTATCCTCTTTCAAGAATTCTGTCAGTAAACCCTTCAGGGTACTTTTCCTGCCATCTGGCATTTTCTGTAGCCCTTGCCATAACCTCCGCCTGGACATTATAGTCTGTTTCCTCCATAAGTGTAATAAGGCTTTCTTCTGTCAACCCTACTTTATTGATGCCCAAAGATTTAAATTTTTGAAACCAGAAGTCCATATCATAATCTGATTGAGAAGCCATGGCCTCAATCTCGTTATAATCAAGAACTACATCGTATGCTTTATTATTATTTTCAGCTATAAGTCTGCCTGAAAGAATAATCATTGCACAAAGGATTGTAATCCCTGTAAGTATAAGGAGGACTCTGTTTTCTTTAATAAATGTGGCCATGATTTGCTCCTTACTCCAAGGTATAGTCACCGCGAATCATTACATAGCTTTCTGTTAAAGCTTTAATTCCTCTTCCGTCACTTCTTGGTATTATGAGGAAATGATTGGCTTTGCACTTTGTTCCCGTCATCAGGTCTGTCCCTTGGGTAATATCGGAAACGCCGTTTGCCCCATTGTCGATGGCAGTTATTTCACCGCTTCTTATAATAATTTCAGTGCCTTCCTTTCCTATGAGCGTCTGGCCTTCCTTAAGATTTAAAACCTTAAATGCAAGACTTGAATCCACATAGGACTTTGTTACAACAGGATCATCAGGACCCCCCGGAATCAAAGTATCTCCAAAGGCTGTGAACAACGAAAACATAAGAACTGCTACAAAAAATCCTGCTATTGCGAAACGCCCTCTCATCTTACTTTCTCCTTTTCTATCATCATAAAACCGGTGGGAAGATCATCTAAAATATCTGTTGCCATAAGGCTTCTCATGCCTTTCTTTTTCGCTGCCATATCGCCGGAAAGCCCATGGACATAAACTCCTAAACAGGCAGCTTCAAAGGTGGGAATTCCCGTGCTTATTAAGCCTGTAATGACTCCTGTAAGCACATCCCCCGAGCCTGCCGTTGCCATGCCGGGATTTCCCGTTCTGTTAATATAATACCTTTCTCTGCCGTCTGTCACAATGGTGTTATGGCCCTTTAAGACCACTGTGGTTTCAGACAGCCTGGCGAGCTCCATAGCTACTTTTTCCCTGCCCATAGTTATATATTCTTCGGAACTGATTCCTAACAGCCTTTCAGCTTCCTTAGGATGAGGTGTTAAGACTTTTCCCCCGCCGTAGGCTTTTAATTCTCCTCTTAAATCATGCTCCGAAATAATATTCAAACCATCTGCATCGATTACTAAAGGTCCCTCATAAGTATTAAGGATTCCTAAAATCAGTCTCCTGTTATTTCCTTTTGTTGACAGCCCGGGGCCTATGCCAAGAACTGAATACTTCTCCATCCTGTCAAGGGTGCTGTCTCTGTCAACTGTCATAGCTTCCCAAATGCTCTGTTGGATTACGGGGAAAAGCCCTTTCTCAATGGAAAGGCTTACAAGGCCCGCACCTGAAAGAAGAGCCGCCTTTGTGCAGAGCATAGCTGCGCCAAGCATACCTTCAGATCCCGCTATTATTAAGGCGTGTCCGAAATCACCTTTGTGAGAATCCTCTTTTCTGTCCTTTACACTTTCTGCCAATAGATCAATGTTTTCAATAATTTTCATTGTTTTATAACCCCAGTATTAAAGTGGCCAGTGCAAAATATGTGACCACGGAGAACATATCTGTTATGGAGGCAATCATAGGATTTGCCATTAAGGCAGGGTCTATCTTCACCTTTTTTGCAATGAGAGGCAACATGCTTCCCACCACCTTTGCAAAGGTAACGATACAGAGCATGCTTACCGCTATGGTTAAAGCAATGAGAAAGCCTCGATGATCAATTAGAAGCACTTTTAAAAAGTTAAAACCGGAAAGTACAATGCCAATGGTTATGCTTATTCTTAATTCCTTCCATAAAACCTTCATGGCATCTCTAGTCTCAATGTCTCCTGTGGCAATTCCTCTTATGACCAGGGTGGCAGCCTGAGAACCGCTGTTTCCTCCTGTTCCCATAAGAAGAGGCATATAGGATACTAAGACCAGCACCTTTGAAAGCATGTCCTCAAAGTGATTTATAATAAGCCCTGTAAACATGTAGGACACCATAAGAAAAATCAGCCAAGGCAGACGGCTCTTAAAATGGGTCCACACGCTTGCATCAAGATACTCCAGTTTTGAAGAGTCCAATACTCCTGCCATACGCTCTATATCTTCTGTGGCCTCCATCTCTATAACCTCGAAGATATCATCTACGGTGATGATTCCCACAAGCCTTCCTTCGTTGTCCACAACGGGCACAGCTAAATAACCATACTTTTTAAATACCTCGGAAACCTCCTCCTGGTCTTGATGAACATTAACAGCTATATAATCCTCCTGCATAATGTTCTCTACAACTTCTTCATCCTTTGCTACAAGCAAAGCCCTCAGAGAAATTATTCCCACCAGCTTTCTGCCCTTATCCTTTACATAACAGGTGTATATGGTCTCAGAATCATAGGCTTCTTTTTTAATGTATTCCAAAGCTTCGCTGGCTGTCATATCCTTGCGAAGGCTGATGTATTCAGGCGTCATCAAAGTGCCTGCCACACCGTCGGGATAATTAAGGAAGGTGTTTATTTCATGTCTTTTTTCTTTTGGAGTTTTCTCCAGAATTTTATCTACAAGATTTGCCGGCAGCTCCTCTAAAACGTCAATAAAATCGTCAAAAGCCAGCTGTTCAAGGATGGAGGTAATCTCTTTTTCCGTAATTGCGTTAATTATAGCAAGTTGATCTTCCACAGGAAGAAATGAAAAAACCTCAACAGAAAGCTCCTTTGGCAAACTTCTAAAAAGCAACACTGCTTCCTTAATGCCTGCCTCCTGAATAACATCTTCCAGAATTTCGGCCACGTCAACAGCGTTGTTTATTTCAACTAAAATATCTCTGGCCAGAATGCATTTATTATCGATCATAAGCTTAATAACTTCATCCTGGTATTCCAAAAGTGTCTTTTCAGTTTCCATTCTGCCGCCCTCCTTTCTTTAAGTCATAAGTCATCAATCTAAGGGTAAACAGACATTTGATTATACCATTTATATATTATGTGCCGCAACTTATAAAAGGCCCTTAGATGTTTACAAAAAAAATACAAGGCCCTTTCAAAGAGCCTTGTTTAAGGGTAATGCTGTTTAGTAAATTAAGAACTATATTCCTTGATCCATCATGGCCTTTGCCACCTTTAGGAAGCCTGCAATATTTGCGCCTGCCACCAGGTTATAGCCAAAGCCATAATCCTTTGAAGCCTTTTCGCAGGCATCATGGATACCAAGCATAATGGTCTTAAGCTGAGCATGAACCTGCTCCGGTGAAAATACTGTGTGGCCTGCGTTCTGGCTCATCTCTATGGTAGAGCATGCAACTCCGCCGGCATTGGCAGCCTTTGACGGTCCCACAATTACGCCATTGTCCATCATGTAAGCTATTGCCTCATTTGAGCAAGGCATGTTGGAGCCTTCACAGAGGAATTTCGTGCCGTTTGCAACGATTTTTTTCGCCTCATCAATCAGGATTTCGTTCTGAGTAGCGCAAGGAATATACAAGTCTGCCTTGACTGCCCATGGCTTCTCACCCTTGAAGAACTTTGAGCCGGGGAATTTGTCAGCATAAGGTGCACAGATATTCTTTCCGGAATTTCTAAGCTCAAGCATGAAATCTATCTTCTCCCCTGATATTCCTGCCTCATCCAGAATGTATCCGTCGGGGCCTGAAATGGTAATAACCTTTCCTCCAAGCTCTGTAGCCTTTGCCACAGTACCCCAAGAAACGTTACCAAAACCTGATACTACCACAGTTTTACCTTTCATGGATTCGCCGTTTGCTTCAAGCATTGCATTTGCATAATATACTATGCCGTAGCCTGTTGCTTCCGTTCTTCCATAAAGTCCGCCCCACATAAGGCCTTTACCTGTGAATACGCCTTCAAATCTGTTAACAATTTTTCTGTACTGGCCATACATGTAGCCGATTTCCCTTGCACCTACGCCTAAATCTCCTGCAGGTACATCTGTGTAAGGCCCAATATGTCTGTAAAGTTCTGTAACAAATGCCTGACAGAAACGCATAACCTCTCCATCAGATTTTCCTGTAGGGTCGAAGTCGGCTCCGCCTTTTCCTCCTCCTATCGGAAGACCTGTAAGGCTGTTTTTGAAAATCTGCTCAAATCCCAGAAACTTGATTATTCCGCTGTATACGTTTGGTGCAAACCTTATACCGCCTTTATAAGGTCCTATTGCTCCGTTAAACTGATATCGGTAGCCTCTGTTTACCTGAACTTTACCTGCATCATCTACCCATGCAACTCTAAAGCTTATGCCTCTTTCAGGCTCAATAAGCCTTTCCAGAATGCCGGCTTTTTCATATTCCGGATGCTGCTCCATTACAGGTTTCAACGATGTAAGAACCTCTTCAACGGTCTGCTGAAACTCCGGCTCTCCCGGATTCTTGTCCTTGCATAACTGTATGCAACGATCAACGTAATTCGACATATTATCCCTCCTGTTAATATAATAATGTATTTTTGTAGAACGCTTAAAAATTTAGTAGATACACAATAAATATATCATTTGTTTTTTTTCTGTCAAGCCGTGAAACTTTTATATTTACATCAGCTTCATGGCTTTAAGAAACCTTAAAATCACATTTCCTTTAGGGAAAGCTGCCAGTTCTTTTTCAGTGATTCCTTTTATCTTTACTAAAACTGCCGTGTATATTAAAGCCCCAAGAAGAACAGCCAGTAAAACAGAAGGGGCGTTGCCGATTATTCCGCCAAAGACATTGTAGAAAATGCCGGCGGCTATAAACATGGCAATACCTGAAATAATAGGTTTAACTGCCGATACCCTCCACTCAAAGGCAAAGCCCGAAATTCTTTTCACCATATAATAATTCAGAATGCCTACGGTAAAAAAAGCCAGGGAGCTTCCTAAAGCAGCGCCTTCAATATTTAAGGTTTCTACGCCTGTCAGAATCCAGGTAAAAATTATTTTTACTAAAAAGCTTACACCTAAAGTAAATACGGCTGTTCCCGGTCTGCCAAGGCCCTGTAGAATTCCTGCCATGGTCTGGGCAACGCAGAGAAAAATCACACCGGCTGCAAGAAATGCCAGACTGCCCGATGCATAAATCGCACTTTCCTTTTCCATGGGATAAAGGAGAAGCATTATGGGTTCTGCCAGCAATATAAGTCCCAGACTTGTGGGAACGCCAACAATCATGGCGGTTCTAAAGCCAAGCCCTATATTTTTGGACAGAAGCTCCTTATCTCCTGCCGCAGAAGCTGACGCCACTGCAGGAACTATTGCAAGAGCCATTGATAAAGCCATGGCCATGGGGATATTAATAATTGGACCGGCCATTCCTGTAAGCTGGCCATACATCATATTGGCCTGCTCCATAGTAAAGCCTATAGCCTTTAACCTGTTCATCACAATTAGGAGGTCGCCTATATTTATTATAGGGATTATTGATATCCCTATGGTTACGGGCACCGATATTTTTAACAGTGTCAGTATTATTCTGCCCTTTGATTCTGTAATCCTCTCCTCACTATCAATTACAGGGTGCTTCAGCTGATAAAGAATCATAAGGAAAAGAACTCCTGCCACAGGTCCTACTGAGGTTCCAAGGGTAGCTCCTGCCGCCGCCCATGAAATGCTTTTATTAACCAGTATTATGGCCAAGGAAAGACCTACAATCACCCTTACTCCCTGCTCTATAAGTTGAGAGCTTGCAGTAGGCACCATGTTCTGCATACCTTGAAAATATCCGCGGTATACGCTCATGATGGGTACAAAAAGCAGGGCGGGGGAAATAGCCTTCATGGCAAGAACAGCGCCCTTGTCACCTACCTGTGAAACTATTCCTTCTGCAAAAAAGAATATAAGGAGAAAGGCCACAGCGCCTATTATGGCCATAAGAATAAAACTGCTTTTAAATACCAGATGAGCCTCTCGTTTTTTACCCAAAGCAAGTCTTTCCGCCGTCATTTTTGAAATGGCGGCAGGTGCACCGTTAGTTGAGAATACCAGCAGAAAAACGTAAATAGGATAGGCAGTCTGAAAGTATCCCATCCCTTTGGGCCCGATGATATTGGCTAAAGGAATGCGGAAAACAGCGCCCATTATTTGAACTATTAGGCCTGCAATTCCCAGAATTACAGCGCCTTTAACAAAGGTTTTCTTCTCCATCCTGCTCACTTACTAATCCATAAACAGTGATCTTCCCGTCATCTCAACAGGTTTTTCTATATCTAAAAGTTCCAATATCATAGGGGCTATATCACAGAGCAAGCCCTCACCCCTTAAGTGCCGTGGGTTTTTGGCTATATGCACCAGTGGAACCGGGTTTTTTGAATGGGCGGTGACGGGGCTTCCGTCCTCTTCCAGCATCTGCTCAGCATTGCCGTGATCTGCAGTTAACAGCACTTGACCATCAAGGGACAAAACCTTATCTACAATTTGGGGGACACAGTTTTCCAAGGCTTCTATGGCCTTAATGGCTGCCTCCAAGTTTCCCGAATGGCCTACCATATCTGCATTTGCAAAGTTTAATACCATAAAGAAATACTTATCCTCTGATAATTCCAAAAGCACTCTTTCCGTTACAAGATAAGCGCTCATCTCCGGCTTTAAATCATAGGTTTTAACTTTTGGAGAAGGGATTAACACTCTGTCCTCCAGCAAATAGGGCTTTTCTATGCCCCCGTTAAAGAAGAAGGTCACATGAGCATACTTTTCAGTCTCTGCAATTCTAAGCTGGCTTAAACCTTTGTTTGAAACGCACTCTCCAAGAGTGTTCACTATTGTAACAGGCATAAAAGCTACCTTTACCAAAGGCATGGTTACATCGTATTCACAGAGAGTAACAAAGTCAGGGTTTTCAAAAATTCTTCTTCTTTCAAAGCCTGTAAATTCGGAATCTACAAAGCATCTTGTAAGCTCCCTTGCCCTGTCAGGCCTGAAATTAAAAAATATTATTCCATCCTCATCCATTACAGGCTCTGCACCCTTTATTATGGTAGGCTTTACAAACTCATCATCCTCTCCTCTTTCGTAAGCCATCTTCACTGCTTCCTCATAGGAATCTGCAAAGATACCTTCATTTAAGGTAAGGGCATCGTAGCACAATGAAATTCTTTCCCATCTTTTATCTCTGTCCATGGCGTAGTACCTGCCGCTTATGAGACTTATGGTTCCAATTTTTAAAAGGTCCATATACTTTTTCAGCTCATTTAAATAAGTAAGAGCAGATCTTGGGGGTACATCCCTGCCGTCTAAAAAGCAGGCGACCTGTACATCCTCAATTCCTCTTTCTACAGCCATTCTCAGCAAAGCCTTTAAATGGTCCAGATGACTGTGAACTCCCCCATCAGAAACAAGACCAAAAAGGTGAAGGGTTCCTTCCCTTTCCTTTACTCTTTCCATAATTTGACTTAGCTCTTCATTTTTAAAGAAGGTTCCGTCTTCAATTGTTTTAGAAATCCTGGTTAAGTCCTGGTATACGATTCTGCCTGCTCCTATATTCAAGTGGCCCACCTCAGAATTTCCCATCTGACCTTCAGGAAGTCCTACTGCTTCTCCTGATGTCTTTAAGGTAGTGTGGGGATAAGCTTCCAAAAGAGCCTTAAGCCTTGGGGCGTTTGCCTGTTTAACAGCATTTCCATAAGGGTTTTCACGTAAGCCATAGCCGTCCAATATCATCAGCATAACCGGTTTTTTCATGTTATGATTCCTCTTTTATCCAAAAGATTTTTTATGCCAGGGCGGTTTGAAAAAGTCTAAAAAAGCTTTAAAGGTTTCGGCGTTTTCATCCAAGGTATAATTTCTTGCCACCTTGCCGCCGTCATAATCCTTTCCGTCCCACCAAATAGCCACCTTAATTCCGGGATAGGAGTAAATGTTACTGAACATATCCTCTATCCATTTAGGTTTATCTCCGCCGGAACTTGATGATGCAAATTCAGTGATCATCAAAGGCTGAGAAAACGCTTCTATATATTCATAGTATAAGTCATTGTACAATTCCTTAAATGTCTTCCATGTTTCACCTATATAACTGTAATAGGTTCCTGTATTATATGCAGTCATGCCTACCACGTCTACATAATCATTCCCCGGGTAATACATATAGGAATGATTCCATTTGAAGTTGGGGAAGGACACAGAGTTGGGGTTGAAAACCCAAATGGTATTTTCATTGGCGCCTTGCTCTTCAAAAATCTTATAAACGTATAAGTAAAGTTCTCTGAACACTTCAGGGTCTCTTGATGTTTCATATCCTGAGTAGGGACACCAGTCCCCGTTCATCTCATTTCCCAGTCTGAACAAAACGGGATGATTGAAATCGGAAATGGTTTTACCGTAGTCTCTTAAAAACTCATCATACTCACCCTTCAGTATTTTATATACCTGGTTTCCCGCAGAAGAATTTGAAGTCTGAAGTGTAAGCTCCAGAACTTTGCCTTCACCATAGGCCTGGGAAAGCCTTTCCTTTAAATCAGGATGTTTGTAAGTATTATCAAATTCCGAATAATTTACAATTATGGGGAATTTGTAATCCAAGGAGCTTTCATATCCTTTTATCTTACTGAAATTGTAAGTCTGTCCTCCCATTTTGTAATTGGTGTTGGGCTCATACAGTCCAAAGGTTAAAAGATCTTCTGTGAGAAAGTAATCCACAAAAAACTTTTCTGTTTCCCTGTTCCAGTTTCTTTCAGAAACAGCTTTCCCTTCCATCTTCATAACTTTCCCTTCTGTGGCCCTGTAACCGGGATTAAAGCTTCCTAAAATTTCCTTATAAAGCTCCGTCTCCTCCTTCTCTTTTATAACCAACGTATAGCAGTAATTGTCAAAGGGAATATTGCCCACAGTGTAATAGTTTTTGTCGTTGTCAGCTCTTTCGAGAAAAGGTCTTGTCCATCTTGTAATATGAACATAATTGCCTAAAAGTTGTTCATATCCTAAGGACATAAGCTTATGGTCCCATGTATTTTTTAAAAATCCATTGGAATAGTTTATGTAAGAATTGGGATTGTAGCCCGTATGCTCTTTAAAAATATCTATGGCAATGTCTTCATTTTCAAGCCTTGCATATATAGAAGAAAAGTCCATATTCACTTCCATGTTATGAGGCACCCTTAAGGTAAACCCGTCTACGTAATTTGTGAAAAGGGAGTATTCCCCTCTGTTGTCAAGCTTATAAGTATTATCCCTTGTTTCCTCACCGTAGGCAGGGCTTAATGCCACTAAAAATGCTATGAACATAAATAATAAAGATAATAAATTTTTTCTAATCACTTCCGGTCCCCTTTTCTGTTTTTAATTTTCAATTCCTCTTCTTGAAGGTACACCTTTTTGATAATAATGCTTAATCTCCTTCATCTCCGTCACAAGATCCGCCTTTTCAATTATTTCATCCTTTCCATAGCGTCCTGTGAGCACCAATTCCATTTTTTCAGGTTTTGCGTCTAAAATCTTCAACACATCCTCTGTCTTTAAAAGATTAAAATGCAAGGCAGTATTGATTTCATCCATGATCACCACATCGTATTCACCGGAGCTTATAACCTCCATAATTTTCTTAAGGCCATTTTCAGCTCTCTCATAATCCTTTTCCGTAGGTTCCCCCGTTAAAAATTCAGGGCTTCCATACTGCTCCAGAGTGAACCCCGGAAGCAGGCTTGGTGCCATAAGTTCGCTGTAGTCCCGGCCTTTCATAAACTGGCCCATGTAAACTTTATATCCTGCACATACCGCCCTTAAAGCGAGGCCCAGGGAAGCCGTAGTCTTTCCTTTGCCGTTTCCTGTATAAACCTGAATATATCCTTTGTCCAACATTTCTCTACCTCTTTTCTTTAACACTTTCAACTATATGGTTTCCCGCCTGAATTCCCGTTTTAAAAGCGTGATGGAGATTGTATCCACCACAAGGGCCTGCATAATCAAGGAGCTCACCTGTTATATACAGCCCCTTGTATCTTTTACTCTCACAAGTATCCATGTTTATTTCAGAAT
>JAAZGD010000052.1 GCA_012511395.1 Clostridiales bacterium | reverse complement strand
CATGTCTGTCCTTTAGCCTCCAAAGCTCAGGGCCGTAAGCATACCACCTTCCGGATTCCATCCAAAGCTCTGCAGGTTGTACTGCAGACATAAGGATTTCCTGGCCTCCTTTGGCATCCATTTCTTCTCTTACAATATTTTCTATTTTCTTTAAGGTGCGAAGTCCCAAAGGCATAAACCCGTATATGCCGCTTACAAGCCTTCTGATCATACCCGCTCTTAAAAGGAGGATATGGCTGTCTATCTCAGCTTCTGACGGTGCCTCCCTTAGGGTTTTAAGATGCATTTTTGATAATCTCATTTTTAACTCCTGTAATTTTTTTATCTATTTTTTACAAAGGAGGCAGACTGCCTCACAGGCAATGCCTTCTTCCCTGCCTATAAGGCCGATTCCTTCCATAGTAGAGAGCTTTATGTTTATATTTTCTCTGTCTGTTTTAAGTGCCTGGGCTAAATTATCTTTCATGGCTTCCCTGAAAGGAGAAAGCTTGGGTTTTTCCGCCAGAATTACTATATCAAGATTAAGGACCTTTAGAAGCCTTTCCTCCATAAGCTCTGTCACCTTTAACAATAGCTCCAAGCTTACCGCATCCTTGTATTTATCATCGCTATCCGGGAAATGTTCCCCTATATCCTTAAGAGCCATGGCACCTAAAAGGGAGTCCATTACGGCATGGGCTACAACATCTGCATCGGAATGGCCCATAAGCCCTTTTTCATAAGGGATTTTTACTCCGGCTAATATTAAGTCTCTTCCCCTAACAAGCTTGTGAAGGTCGTACCCTATTCCCGCTCTCTCACCACAAGGCGTAATGTCTGAAGGAAAAGTCACCTTCAAATTTTTTTCATCACCTTCTACAATGACTGCACCAAAACCATTATTCTCCATTAAAGAGGCTTCATCTGTACCTTCATAATCCTCATCAAACGCTTTTTCATAAGCCTTTAACAGACTTTCCACATATGCCCCTTGAGGTGTCTGTACAAGATAAAGAGAATTTCTGTCTAAAGTTCCCTCTTTGGTTCTGACAGAATCCTTGGGTTTAATACACGGCACTACACAAACATCCTCTTTCAGGTTTTCAATTACCCTGTTAATCACCTCTAAAGATATATAGGGCCTTGCCCCGTCATGAACCAGCACATAATCTGTGTCCAAAGGCAATGCCCTTATTCCGTTGTAAACTGAATCCTGTCTTATGGTACCTCCTAAAACAAGGATCACGTCATCAGGAAGATATCCTAAAATTCTTTTATCGTAATTATCATCCACTACAATAATTACAGTATCTATATAAGGGGATTCCAAAAAGGTGAGAGCCGAATGAACCACCATGGGCTTTCCCTTAATATCCATATATTGTTTAGGAATACCGCCGCCCATGCGTAATCCTGCACCGGCGGCGGCAATAACTGCACCAATTCTTTTGTTATTGTACATCTTTAAGCTCTTAATCTTTTAATCTGCCAAATATCATCCTGCCTGCGGCAGTCTGAAGCACGCTTGTAACTGAAATGTCTGTTGTCTGGCCAATCTTTCTGTCTCCGTTTTCCACAACTATCATGGTTCCGTCATCAAGATAAGCAACTGCCTGCCCCTGTTCTTTTCCTTCTTTCACAAGGTAAACTGTCATTCCTTCACCCGGCAAAACCACAGGCTTTAAAGTATTGGCAAGTTCATTGATGTTTAATACACCTACTCCTTTGATGCCCGCCACCTTGTTTAAGTTGAAATCGTTTGTTACAACCTTTCCGTTAGTAAGCTGGGCCAGCTTCAAAAGCTTAATGTCAACCTCGGGAATTTCTTCCAGAGCCTTTTCAGATGATGTGTTGTAAATATCAATCCCGTGCTCCGCCCTGATTCTGTTCAGCACATCAAGGCCTCTTCTGCCTCTGTTCCTTTTAAGTCCGTCTGTGGAATCTGCTATGTGCTGAAGCTCGCTTATTACAAATTCCGGAATTATTATGGGTCCTTCTATGAAACCTGTCCTTATGATCTCAGCAATTCTTCCGTCTATTATCACAGATGTATCAAGTATTTTTGGAGTGGAATCTCCTGACTTCCCTCTACCCTTTGTTTGTTCCTTTCTTCCTCTTTCTTGAGAAACAAGAAACGGAATATCAGGTCCAAGCCTTGTGGCTACTACCACTCCGATAAAGGCCATCACAAGATATGTAAATATAGTTAATATGGTTCCTAAGTAAAATACTTGTATGTCTTTAAAGATATTGCTGATAAGAAAAGCGATGATCAGTCCTGCTATCAAGCCAAAGGTGCCTACTAAAACCTCATTAGGTGCAACCCCTTGAAGGTCTCTCTCAATATTATGAGCTACCTTTTTACCTTGTTTGCTGATGGTCGGTGTCAGGCGAAAGAAAAAAATTGAAAAAATAATTGCGAAAACTACAGCGGCCCCAATCTGCTGGCCTTGTGTGAAACGCATTTCCTCCGGTATATCTGCAAAACTCACAAGATATTTTGCGAGAAGAAATGCACCGTAGCCTACCACAGCGCCCACTAAAGCAAACATGGTCTTTATTAAATTTCTTATCATGGCAATCTTTACATAAAATCCTCCTTTCCCTATTATTTTTTAAGGCCTTTTGAAAATATAAATGTTACCGAAGATTAAATGGCATCATTTATTACTTTCATAGCCTTATCTATGTCTATACCTTGAACCAGCACTATTTCGCTGGCCAAAATTTGTTTTGCATTTGACAGCATCTTTTTTTCACCGGCGGACAATCTTCTCTCTCTGTCTGACAATTCAAGGTTTTTCACCACTTCTGCAACCTCAAGAACATCTCCTGTCTTTAGCTTTTCCATGTTCTCCCTGTATCTTCTGTTCCAGTTTTGAGACATTTCCGTAGGCCCCTGCTTTAAAACCTTCATTGCCCTTTTAATTACGGAAGGTTCCACTATTCTGCGAACTCCAATTTCCTCACAAGCCCCTATGGGAATCATTATCTTCATATCACCACAAGGCACATTAAGGACATAGTATTCTTTAGTATCTCCAAGAATTTTCTTTTCCTCAATTTTACCTATGATTCCGGCCCCATGCATTGGGTATACAATTTTATCTCCCACCTTGAACATGGTGCCCTCCTTAAAATATCCCTGATATCAGTATACTTCTCACACGTACATAATGTCAAGAAATGGCGATTTTCTAATATTCTCAGGCTTCCGTCAAAGGCAGTTCAAACCAAAAAACAGAGCCCTCTCCCTCCTTGCTCAAGGCGCCGTATTTCCCTTTATGCAAAAGTATTATCTCCTTGACGATGGCAAGTCCCAGACCGGTTCCCCCATTGTTTTTATTGGAGCCTGCTTCCGCTTGATGGTATCTTTCCCAGATCTTATCCAGCTCTTCTTCCTTTATGCCCAAGCCTTTATCTATGACCTCCACTCTTAAATACTCGTCTTTTTTAAAACCTTTAATCCAGATTCTTTTATCCTCACCCGAAAATTTAACGGCATTTCCAAAAAGGTTTGTTATTACCTGCTTAATTCGCATTTGATCTGCTGTGAAATTAATGGTTTCATCCATATCTATTGAAATATTGTAGCCTCCCTTTTCCATAATGCTTATATATGGGTTGACAACGCTTTCAACTGTTTCAAGGAGGTTCATCTCTGACACTTCTCTTAGGCCCATGCCTGACTGTATTTGGGAAAGTGTAAGCATATCGGTTACAAGGTCATTAAGCCTGTCTGCCTCTTCAATTATTACATTTAGATTTTCTTCTCTTTTAACTTTGTCATCTCCTGAAACATCCCTTATAAGCTCTGCATAAGATTTAACCATGGGTAAAGGCGTTCTGATGTCATGGGAAACGTTTGCTATTAAATCCTTTTGCAGTCTGTCGCTCTTTGCAAGTTCCCTTGCAGTATGCTCCAGGGTTTCTGCCAAATTAGCAATTTCACTGTAAGATTCCTTTTCAAACTCCATATCATACTCACCATTTGCCAGATTCTTCGCCTGATTTGTAATTTTTCTAATAGGTCTTGAAATCCTCCTTGCCAGGTATATGGATATGGCAAAGGCAATAATCAGGGAAATAACAGTAATGTATTTTAACTGCTCCTGTAGAATTGACACTGTGGAGCTTACAGGATAAAGAGGCGAGAAAATGTAAAGAATAGCAGTATTTCCATTGGAATCCTCTACAAAGCCTGCATAGGCCAAAGTGTTCATATCGGTTTTACCTTCAGATATAATAAGCCTGACAGCCTTTCCGCCGCTTTCAAAAAGCTTTTCCTTTATATCTGCCATCTCATTTAAATAGCCGTAGCTGGGGCGCCTGCCCTCCTCAGTTATAGGGGAAAACACTATGGTGCCTTCCTGGTCCTCTATATGGATATACATATCGTTGCTGTAGGAAAGGTTTCTTATAACATCTATTATGTTCTCGCTCTTATACTGGCTTTCAATAACTCCTGCCACCCTGTCGGTTTCTTTTACCTTCATATCCTGATAGTAGGTATTTAAAAAGAAAATTTGAAGCCCCCAAAGTGCAATCAAAAGACAGGTTGCAAAAGCAACAAAATATAACCATATCCTGAAATTGATGCTGTGAAAATCAAACCTTTTTTCACCGGTGCTTTTATGCTTCAAATTTATAGCCTACTCCTCTCAAGGTTACAATAAAATCACGGTAAGGTCCCAGTCTGCTTCGCAAGTTTTTAATATGAGTGTCTATGGTTCTGTCATCACCGTAAAAGTCATATCCCCAAATATCAGAAAGCAATTTATCTCTTGAAAAAGCTATGTTTCTGTTCTGAGCCAGGAAAAACAAAAGGTCGTATTCCTTGGGAGTCAAATCCACCCTTTCAGAATCTACCGACACATATCTGGATTGTATATTAATGGTAAGTCCTGAGAATGTCAGCACCTTCGCCTCTGATTCCTTATGGGATTTCCTTCTCTGAAGCACGGCATTTACTCTTGCCATAAGCTCTTTAGGGCTGAAGGGCTTTACCACGTAATCATCTATTCCAAGCTCGAATCCAAAAAGCTTATCGTACTCCTCACCTCTTGCCGAAACCATAATTATAGGTACATCTTTGGTTTTTCTGATTTCCTTTACTGCGGAAAACCCGTCCAGCTTGGGCATCATCACATCCACAATCAAAAGATCAAAGTCCTTTAGTTTTGCCAGCCCCACAAGAGACATGCCGTCTGCCGCCTCCTCCACTTCATGGCCTGTAAATTCTGCATATTCTCTAATCACCTGTCTGATTTTTTCTTCATCATCTGCAATTAACAGCTTTGCCATTTCCCTTACTTCCTTTCCAATGATCCATTGGTTTACATTTTATTGTATCACAAAAGGCCTTTTCATAAAAAGTCAAAGATGGACTTTCATAGGAGGTAAATATATAATGCTTCCATAGGAGTTTTAAAATGAAAAAGGATGATATTCGCTTAGGATTACAGTCTCTGGCAGTTTTTAAATATTTACAGGAAGACCCGGTCATTAAGGCACTTCTTGCGCTTCTTTCAGAAGAAACAGACCTTGTCCTTCATTATTCTTCCTTCCTTAATGAACTTTATCAGGAAGAAGGTGATTTGGGTTCCCATATTTTAAAGCTTCTTGATTCAAAGGACTCATTTTATCTTAAAAAAGAAAGCTTAAGAAATAATCCTCATATAAAAGATGCGGCAGAAGCTGAGCTTGGGTTTTTGTCCCGGCTTTCTTCAATTCCATCTTCTGATATAGCCTCTTTTGTGTACCTGAAAGAAAAGCCTTGCAATCTCCCCACTTTTTCCAACAGCAGCTATGATTTTCTCGAGATTTTTAAAGAGAAGATTCGTGAATTGCCCATAAAAGGTTACGGCATTTTTACAGAAAACCTAATGTTCAGGTTTTCTGACAGGGAAATTGTTCCTGTCCTTAACCCCGACAGGCAGAAGTTAAATGACTTAACAGGTTATGAAAACGAAAGGGGAAAACTTGTTGCCAATACAGAAGCTTTTCTTGAAGGAAAACCCTCAGGCAATGTTTTGTTATATGGTGACTCAGGCACAGGCAAAAGTTCAACAGTGAAGGCTGTTGCAAATGCATACTTTTCACAAGGTCTAAGACTTTTGGACCTTAAGAAAAAGCAGCTTTCCCAGCTTCCTCTGGTGCTGGATATTTTAAAGGACAACCCTTTAAAATTCATTGTGTTTATAGATGACTTAACATTTATGTATCAGGACGAAAATTTCACCGCCTTAAAATCTGTCCTTGAGGGAGGCGCTGCAGTTTTACCAAAAAATGTACTGATTTATGCCACCAGCAACAGACGCCACCTTGTGAAAGAAACTCATGAGGATAGATTAGGCACCGACCTTCATGAAAATGATACCAGAGAGGAAATAACAGGCCTTGGAAACAGGTTTCATTTAACCATCACTTTCACAAGGCCTTCAAAAGAACTGTATTTGGATATTGTAAAAAGCTATGCCCTTCTTTACCAAATCCCTCTTTCAGAAGAGCTCTTTAACAAAGGGGAGGCTTATGCCTTAAGATCAGGAGGCAGAAGCGGCAGAGCCGCCAAACAGTTTATACAACTGGAAAAAGCCTTACTTTAAAACTGCTCCTTCCGAACCTGAAGCCACCATCCTCTGATATCTGTAAAGCCAGCCCGTCTTAACCTTTGGGCCTTTTATTTCGCAAGTATTCCTTCTTGCGTCAAGCTCATCCTCAGACAATCTCACATTTAAACTATAGTCAGGGATATTAATATCAATAATATCCCCTTCCTTTATGAGGGAAATTTCACCGCAAGCTGCAGCCTCCGGGCTTACATGACCGATAGATGCGCCTCTTGATGCCCCGCTGAATCTGCCGTCAGTTATGAGAGCCACGGATTTATCCAATCCCATGCCGGCTAAAGCACTGGTGGGATTCAGCATCTCTCTCATAACAGGACCGCCCTTTGGCCCCTCGTATCGTATGACTACCACATCACCTGCTTTAATTTTCCCTTCATATATATCTTTAATAGCTTCGTCTTCGCTGTCATATACTCTTGCAGGTCCTGAATGAACCAGCATTTCAGAAGAGACGGCGCTTCTCTTTACAACAGCCCCTTCCTTTGCGATATTTCCCCATAGAATCGCAATTCCTCCGTTTACGCTGTAAGGATCCTCCGCAGGCCTTATAACTTCGTAATTCTTTACAGCCGCCTCCTTTAAATTTTCTCTCAGGGTACTGCCTGTAACTGTCATCACATCCAAATTAAGAGCCTCTTTCTTTGAAAGCTCTTTCATCACACCTTGTACTCCGCCTGCCATATCAAGGTCCTGCATATGGTAAGGTCCTGTAGGTGCCAGATGACAGAGATTGGGCACCTTTTCACTGTACTGATTAAATGTTTCTAGCTTTAAGGGAACCGATGCTTCGTAGGCTATGGCAAGAAGGTGTAAGACGCTGTTAGTGGAACATCCCAGAGCCATATCGCAGGCTATGCCGTTTCTCAAAGATTTTTCATTTATTACATCTTTTATTTTAATATCCTTTTCCACCATACTCATAACGGCTTTCCCTGCATCTTTTGCCAACCTGATTCTTCCGTTATAGACAGCAGGTATGGTGCCGTTTCCGGGAAGGGCAATACCTATTGCTTCACAAAGGCAGTTCATGCTGTTTGCCGTGTACATTCCTGCACAGGATCCGCAGCCGGGACATACTCCTTGCTCGTACTCCATCATCTTCTCGTCATCTATTAAATCTGCCTTTCTTGCTCCCACAGCTTCAAAGATTTTAGAAAGACTTACTTCTTCACCGTCCACTGTTCCTGCAAGCATGGGCCCTCCTGAACAAAGGACGGTGGGCACATTTACCCTTAAAGCTCCCATGACCATTCCCGGTACAATTTTATCGCAGCTTGGCACTAAAACTACCGCATCAAGACAGTGGGCATTTACCATGGTCTCCACGCTGTCTGCAATAAGCTCCCTGCTGGGTAAACTGTATTTCATTCCTTCATGGCCCATGGCTATACCGTCACAGACTCCGATGGAAGGCATGAGAATAGGAGTTCCTCCTGCCGTTAATACTCCTTTCTTAACTGCATCTGTTATCTTTTCCAGGTGTACGTGGCCCGGCACGATTTCACTGAAAGCAGATATTATTCCTACTAAAGGTTTTTCCAGCTCCTCCTTCGTATATCCCATGGCATAAAACAGGCTTCTCATGGGAGCTCTTTCAATTCCTTCAGTTACCTGATCGCTTCTTTTCATCATAACTCCTTACTTTTTAAGCCAGCTCATCATAGCTCTTAAATCTTTACCCACCTTACAGAGGAGATGTTCGGCTTCCTTTGCTCTTGAAGCTAAAAATCTTGCCCTGCCTCCTGCGTTGAATTCCTGTATGAACTCTGTGGCAAAGGTACCGTCCTGTATCTCAAGAAGAACCTTCTTCATCTCTTTTCTTGTTTCTTCCGTAATAATTCTCTTGCCTGTTCTGTAATCCCCATACTCAGCCGTATTTGAGATTGAGTATCTCATCATGTCAAAGCCTCCTGAGTTTATAAGGTCAACTATGAGCTTCATCTCATGTACACATTCAAAGTATGCCATTTCGGGAGCATATCCTGCTTCTACAAGGGTATCAAAGCCTGCTTTCATAAGCTCCGTAACACCGCCGCAGAGCACTGCCTGCTCTCCGAATAAGTCAGTTTCAGTTTCTTCCTTGAAGGTTGTTTCAAGAATACCTGCCCTTCCTGCCCCTATTCCTTGTGCATAGCCCAGAGCGTATTCCTTTGCTTTGCCGGAAAAATCCTGATAGACAGCGATTAAACTGGGTACACCTTTTCCCTCAAGGTACTGGGAGCGGACTGTATGTCCCGGGCCCTTTGGTGCCACCATTATTACATCAAGATTTTCTTCAGGCTGAATTTGATGAAAGTGAATATTAAAACCGTGAGCGAACATAAGAATCTTTCCTTCGCTCATGTGGGGCTCAATCTGTTCTTTATATATTTTTGCCTGAACCTCATCGGGCAGAAGCATCATTACCACATCTGCATTTTCAGCTGCTTCCTGCACCTCCATAACCTTGAGGCCGGCTTTTTCAGCTTCCTTAAAGGATTTGGAATCACTTCTTAAACCCACAATCACATTTACGCCTGAGTCCTTAAGGTTTAAGGCATGGGCGTGACCTTGACTTCCGAACCCCATTACAGCCACTGTTTTTCCGTCGAAGAGTCCTAAATTACAATCTGCATCATAATACTTTTTGACCATTTCTTTCATAGCTCCTTTTCTGTTTCTATATTGATCGTTCAATACCTGTTACGCCTGTTCTGCTCACCTCAATAATATTATAGCAGTTCAACATATTCATAAAGCCATCAAGCTTTGCAGGAGACCCTGTCAGCTCTATAACCATACTGTCCTTGGAAAGATCAATAATTCTGGCCCTGTAAATATCCGCAATCTCCTTTATGGAGGTTCTTGTATCTTTATCAGTCGCTATCTTCAAAAGCAGCAATTCTCTGTAAAGAGTTTTATCCATATCAAGAATCTTGCTGGACTTGACCACCTCCAGCTTCTCAACCTGTGTGATGATCTGCCATAATGCGTTTTCATCATCACAGCTTACAACAATAGTCACCCTTGTAAGTCCCGGGATATTTGTCTCGGAAGCGGACAAAGTGTTAATGTTAAAATTCCTTCTTCCAAAAAGGCTTGTAATCCTGGCCATAACATTGGGCTGATCTTCCACCATAAGGGTAACAACTTGTCTTACCACAGGTTTTGGCCCTTCTCTTTCTCTTCTTACATTCATCTTTTGCCTTTCCTCCTAATCAAGTATCATATCTGCTACTGTGCCGCCGTTAGGTATCATGGGAAGAACCTTCTCACACTTATCAATGGCACAGTCAATCCATACAGGTCCTTTTTCCTTGAGAGCCTCTTTAAATACTTTTTGGAACTCGCTTATGGAATTTACCTCATAGCCCTTTGCGCCGAAGCCCTCTGCCACTTTTTTAAAGTTTGTAACTCTCTCAGGAGTAGTCTGGGAATGTCTTCCTTCATAGAAGCTGTTCTGCCACTGGTATACCATACCCAATACTCTGTTATCAAAGATCAAGGTTATAATAGGAAGATTATTTGATACCGCAGTACAGGCTTCATTCATGTTCATATGAAAGGATCCATCTCCTGTTAAGTGAATTACTCTCTTGTCAGGGTTGCCGATTTGAGCTCCTATTGCGGCGCCATATCCGTAACCCATGGTACCCAATCCACCGCTTGTGAGAAATGCTCTGGTGTTGTAATGATGTAGATATTGGGCAGCCCACATCTGGTGTTGTCCCACATCGGTAACGTAAACGGTTTCCTTATCTGTCATTTTGCAAACCGTTTCTATTAAATCATCGGGACACAGATAAGGTCCCTCGTTTTTCGGCTGAGACAGTTTGCCCTTCCATTTTTCTATTCTCTCATCCCACTCAAGATGTTTTTTCTCCATAATCAGCGGCATCAGTTTCTCAAGGAATTCCTTAACATCGCAAATTACCGAATAATCCACCAGAACATTTTTATTGATTTCGCTTCTGTCTATATCCACCTGGACTATCTTAGCTTCCGGCGCAAACTTATCCGGGTTTAAAGCTACTCTATCTGAAAACCTGGTGCCCAAAGCCAGAACCAGATCTGATTTGTCCACAGCCTTATTGGCAGCCACAGATCCATGCATCCCCAACATACCTAAATTTTTAGGATTCTCATAACCTACTATACCTGCGGCCATCATGGTATGAGTCAAAGGAATATCGGCTTTTTCCGAAAACTCCTGAATAATTGATGCACTGCCTGAAGCGGCTGCTCCCCCTCCCACATAAAGCACCGGCCTTTCAGCGCTGTTTACAAGATCGGCAATTTCCTTTATGGTATCTTCCTTTATATGGTTAGGATGTTCATCCAAAGGCAGAGGTTCCTTATTTTCATAATCCCAAAGAGCTGCGGTAACATCCTTTGTTACATCCACCAGTACAGGGCCCTTTCTTCCGGAATTTGCAATCCTAAAAGCCTGCCTCAATGCGTCCTCCAGATTTTCAACTTTATTTACAAGAAAATTATGCTTGGTTATGGACATGGTGATTCCTGTAATATAAATTTCTTGAAAGGAATCCTTTCCAATCATTGAAGTTGGCACATTGGCAGTTATTGCCACCAAAGGCACGCTGTCCATAAAAGCTGTGGCAATTCCCGTCACAAGATTGGTAGCCCCAGGGCCGCTTGTTGCAAACACCACTCCCGTTTTCCCTGTGGAACGGGCAAATCCGTCTGCCCCGTGGCAGGCTCCTTGCTCATGGGCCGTTAGAATATGCTTAATTTTATCCCTGTATTTATATAGTGCATCATATGTAAACAAAGCTGCTCCGCCGGGATAGCCGAATACGGTGGTTACATCATGGTCCAAAAGCACCTCCATTATGATATCTGCCCCTGTTATTCTCATTTTTCTTCATCCTCCCCTAAAGTAAACATAGTAGAATTATATCTTTTACACGAAAAAAGTCAATATTTTTTGTGTAAAATCACAAAAAAGACGGCATTGTTAGTGCCGCCTTTCAAATATTTCTCTGTTTATCCTTACTTTTCCTCTTCTTCAGCCTTGTTGGCCGCTATTATCTTCTCCGCAAGATGGGAAGGAACCTCCTCATATCTTTCAAATCTCATGGTGAAGTAACCTCTTGCCTGTGTCATGGACCTTAAAACCACCGAATAATCAAAGAGCTCCGCCTGAGGTGCTTCAGCCATAAGCTTCTGACCGCCGCCCAGCTGAGGTTCCATGCCAAGGATTTTTCCCCTTCTCTTGTTCATATCACCCATAACATCTCCTGTATACTCGTCGGGAACAAATACTTCCACATACATTACAGGCTCCAGAAGACAGGGCTTTGCTTCCACAATTCCCTTTTTGAAGGCTAAGGAAGCCGCTATTTTAAAGGCCATTTCATTTGAATCCACATCGTGGTATGAACCGTCATAAAGAACTGCCTTAACATTTACCACCTTATAACCTGCCAGAGGACCTTTGTCCATACTTTCCCTTAAGCCCTTTTCTACAGCGGGCACATAGTTTTTAGGTACAGAACCTCCAAAGAGTTCCTCTGAAAACTCAAATTCCTCCGTTGAAGGCGAAAATTTTATATGCACATCACCGTACTGACCTGCCCCGCCGGATTGCTTTTTATGCTTCCCCTGAACATCTGATGAGCCTTTAATAGTCTCTCTATAAGCGATTCTTCTTGGTACGGTGCTGACCTCAACTCCAAATTTATCCTTAAGCTTGGCTGTGACGATTGAAAGCTGCTGCTCACCTTGGCCCCCTAAGAGCGTTTGTCTCGTTTCAGGATTTCTTTCAAGTATGAAGGATGGATCCTCCTCCATTAGCTTGGCAAGACCTGAAGCCACCTTCTCCTCTTCTCCCTTTGACTTTGGCTCAACTGCCACAAAAAGTGAAGGCTGGGGAAAATCGATGACAGGAAGTGTTACAACGTTTCCCTTTTGGCTTAAGGTATCTCCCGTTTCGGTATTTTGAAGCTTGGCAGCTGCCACTATATCTCCCGCAGGGATGGTTCCTGCTTCAATTTGATTCTTTCCTCTTAAGTAAAACAGGGAACCCATCTTTTCCGACTTTTCCGAACGGGAGTTGTAACACTCCATTCCTTGGGAAAATGTTCCCGAGACTACTTTTATCAAGTTAATTTTTCCTAAAAACGGATCTGCAATAGTTTTGAAAACAAAGCCTACAGGCTTTCCCTGGGGATCCACGGATAATTCGATTTCTTCATCCCTGTCGTTAACTGCCTTTATGGGCTTTTTGTGGGAAGGACTTGGCACATAGTTCACTATACCTTCAAGAACCTCCTTTATGCCCTCTCCTTTAGTTGAGGATGTAATAAACAAAGGTGCAATGCTTCCGTCTCCTATTCCCTTTTTCAAGCCTTCTGAAAATTCCTCTTCAGTAAACTCTTCTCCTCCAAAAAACTTATCCAAAAGAGCTTCATCAGTCTCTGCTATAGCTTCATTCAAAGCATCCTTATCTTCAAGGGTCACTACAGATGTACCAAACTTGTTTTTTAACTCTGATATCAAATTGGGTATATCCACATTTTCCTTGTCACTTTTCGTTATAACAAAAAGCCTGGGCATATTTTGCTTCTTACAAATATCCCACGCCTTTTCAGTTCCCACTTGAATTCCTGAAGATGCATCCACCATTATGATAGCGGCCTCAACGGCACGAAGTGCAGAATACACTTCTCCCACAAAGTCGAAAAATCCCGGAGTATCAATAAAATTAATCTTTGTTTTATTGAATTCTACAGGCACCAGTGATGCGCCTATGGAGTATCCCTTTTCAATTTCCATTTTATCAAAGTCGGACACTGTATTCCCGTCCTCAACTCTGCCCAGTCTGTTGATCACCCCTGTAGAAAGCAGTGATGCTTCCAAAAAAGTTGTCTTTCCACAGTTCCCATGACCTAAAAGCGCAACGTTTCTTATGGTATCGCCATTATAGCCTTTCATATCAATAAATCCTCCAAACTAATAATTTTAATTATAAACATGCGAAGAACGCACATAATTATACCACTCACCCAGGGTGATTGTAAATGTTAACTTAATCTGCTTTCAACCTCTTAAGGGCTTCTTCTTTTTCAGGAGAATTAGTTATGGGTGTCACATTGTCCATATTTTTAATTATAGGAGTACGTGCAAAAACCATGGTAACTGCTAAAGCGATTAAAGCTCTTCCTAAGGTAATGGTAACTACAGAAGCACCGTTTACTCCAAAAAGCAAACCTGTCTCTATGATCCCATGGCATAAAAACATGAAGGTTCCAAGAAGGGCCATATCCCTTTTGGAAAGAGGGTTGGTTTTATTAAGCT